>JAZNLD010000020.1:0-19559 GCA_045578925.1 Clostridia bacterium | reverse complement strand
CACAACTGCACTTGCGGTGGGGCTTTTACCTGCACCACGGCCGTAGAACATCAATTCGTCTACCATATTTCCCTTTACCATTACTGCGTTGAAAACATCCTCAACGGCTGAAAGGGGGCAGTTTTTCGGGATAAGCATAGGCTCAACAGATGCACTTACCCTGTCGCCCTCGGTATAACCGTAGCCGATAAGTTTTATTGTGCAATTAAGTTTCTCGGCATATTCAACATCTTCCGATGTTATTGTGCGGATGCCCTTGGCATTAACTTTTGCACAGTCAATCTTCTTGCCGGTAACAAGCGACATAAGGATTGAGATTTTTCTCTGCGCGTCGATACCGTCAACATCGGCAGTGGGGTCTTTTTCGGCATAGCCGAGCTTCTGCGCTGTTTTGAGAGCATCCTCAAAAGATGCGTTTTCCTTGAACATTTTTGTAAGGATGTAGTTTGTTGTACCGTTTAAGATACCTGAAACCTTAACAACATCGTTCGCTGACACATCGTTTGCAAGGGGACGGATTACGGGAATACCGCCGCCAACACTTGCTTCATAAAGGTAACGGACATTCTTTTCCTTTGCAATGCGGAAAAATTCATCGCCATGTGTTGCAACAAGCTCCTTATTACTTGTAACAACACTCTTTCCGCTTTCAAGAAGCGCCTTCGTGTATTCATAGGCGAATTTTATTCCGCCCATGGTTTCAACAACGATTTCGATTTCGTCATCATTGAGAAGGTCGTTAAAATCCTTTGTAAAAAGATTTGCCTCCTCATGGTCCCCAAAATCACGGATGTCTAAAATTCTCTTGACATCAATTTCCTCACCTGCTTTTTTTGTGAGGATGTCTTTATTCTGTCTTACGATTTCGTATACTCCGCTGCCAACAACACCGAAGCCGATGATTGCAATTTTCTTCATTTGTATACCACCTTACTGTTTTGCAAGTATATTTACCTTTCTGACACCGCTTACGCTCTGAAGTCCTGCGATAAGTTTATCGGTAGAAAGATTCATTTTTTCCGTCTGCACCGTTACGGTAATGTTTGCAACGCCGTTTACGGGAACATTCTGATTTATTGTGAGGATGTTGCACCCCGCATCGCTCATAAACAAAAGGAGCGAGCTTAAAACCCCCTTCATATCAACAGCCGCGATAAGAAGTGTTAATATCCCCTGCATCTGATTGAACGGGAATACATAATCCTTATACTTATAATACGCGCTTCGCGAAACATCTGCCATTTCGCAAGCTTCGTTTATATTTTTCGTTTCGCCTGATTCGAGGATTTCCTTAACCCGTAAAACCTTATGATAAACGGGGGGAAGAACCGACAAATCAGCGATTACGAGCTTTCTTTCTCCCATGTGTCCACCACCCGTGCACATTTGTCTTTTGTTATATTAGCACTATTGCGTGCCAATGTCAAGAGAAAAAAAAGAAATCCGCATAAAAAATGCGAATTTCTTTTGTCGTCCTGTGTTATTTATTAAGAAGATACATCTGCAGACATCTCGGTTTTGCGGGCAAAACGGCTTTTCCGCCCTTCACCTCATATTTATTACCGTCAAAAAGGTCTGTGATTTCATTATATCCTTCTAAAGAAAGAGTCAGTTCGTCGCGCTCAGATTTAACATCATACACAACGGCTACATTATTCTCTCCCTCGTAGAGAGAAACCATTGCGTCCGCGGTAACCTTGTCATTTTTGTAATAAGGGATCCACTTTGCTTCACCGAGTTTATATGTATCGAAAATCTTCCATATTTCAGAAACATAATCAAGGTCCCACAACTGCGAGGGGCGTGGGAAAACATTGTGAATAATGGAAAATCCTGCGGGAAAGCTCATCGGATAGCCTTCGGACGAATATGCGATGAAGTTACACGGAATTCCGAGATTGTAGCCGAAAAATTCAGCCTTGAATGAGTCGGGCGTCATACTTTCGGGGTTGTTTCTTAAAAGCTTCTGAATATTTTCACCGTCGTAATACGAATCACAGAAGGAAAGTGTGGGCATTATACAGCACGAGCTTTGATGAGTATCAAGCACACCGCCACGACTTAAAACTGCTTCGTAGAGCTTTTTCACATGCTCACGAACTGCAAGAATCGGGAATGTAACGCGAAGCTTCCCTTCTTTATCCCTGTATCCGCAACCGTGAGATTCGTTGGCACATTCCCACGGAACAAAAGTACCGTCGGTATAGATACCGTCTACGCCGTAGTCGTCCATAACATGCTCTACTCTCTTTATCATTTCTTCAGAGTAGTTACCGTTGTAGCAGACCATAAAATCACGCTGCCACGGTTTTCTCTGCCAACCGCCTGTGAAAGCACCGTCTGAATTCTTGATGAGATAATCGTGTGCCTTTTCGCAAAACTCAGGCGCAAGACTTGAATATTCGTACCCGAAATATGCCATTACTTTCATTCCGAGAGAGTGGCACTTTTCTACAAACGCCTTGAAGCGTTCCTCGTCCTGAGGTCTGCCCCAGTTCTGAATAACTGTCCATTCCTCGTGAAGAATGAGCCACTTTACACCTGCTGCCGCGCATTTTTCAGCATAGCCCTCGCTGTACATGAATTCGTGTTCAGGGTGCATTCTTCCGTTTTCACCCTCTATCCAGATGGTGTGCATTCTTTTATAATATTCTTCCATTTTTTCGGGCATTGGCTTTACGGGTGTTGCCTGAAAACCTATTGTGAAGAAAATTGTTTCAAGGGTGCTTCCCCAGAAGTCTGCTCCCTTTTCTGCCCATTTTTCAGGCATATGGTCAAGGATGTGCATTGTAATATCGGTATATTCGCCACGGTTTATGTAAATACATTTATCCTCATCGTCAAGCTCGAAGCCTTTTGCACTTTCTCCGCAGAAAATTCCGAGGCCACCATCTTCCCAGCCTGTCCAGATGTATGGCTTGAACGGGTAAACAGTGCTTTCCGTAGCACCTGCATTTATAACATTTGCCGCGGTAACAATACTGTTGTCACTGTTGGGCCAGTAGTGGAAAAGTGAAGATTTTTCATTATTTACCTTTATATTAAAGGAAAGAGATGTAAGGCGCGCCTTGTTGTCACGCGAATACTCCCACGATGACATGATGCGAAAATCCATTTTCAAAAATCCGTCAAATTCAATCGTAACAGTTGCATTCGCTACAACATTTTCACATTTCGCACTTACAAGCACAGTCGCTCTTTCGTCGGTTTCTTCTGTCACAAGGTACCAGAAATCTGTCCATTCGCCCTTTATATCTCCGAATGTTGCATCAAAGCAGGCAGGGGCATAAAGCAGTTCTTCCCCCTGTGTTGTTATCTGTGTCGGCAAAAACGAGTTTTCAAAGAAGTATGTTCTTCCCCACACTTCGAGTTTGAAACCGTTTTCAAATTTTTCTGTTTTTACGGGTGTCCATTTCTTAAGTACGTTTTTCATATGATTTGTCCTTTCGAAATTCTATCTTGGGGACGGGGCATTTTCGTGCAACAGAAAATGCCCCGTCCCCAAACTGTGCAACAAACCGTCTTGTTAAAAGCCATGTTTTTCTTTTCTGCGTTTTGCGGTCGGTGCTGCTTTATCGAGCCCTTTCTTACCTTTTATATTCATTATATATATCGCGTTTACTTACCCCTCTGTCCTTTGCCACTTTCTTAAGCGCTTCCTTTTCGTCCACGCCCTGTTTTATATACATTTCAACGTGGTCGGAAACGGACATATTCTCCCAGCTTTCACGCGCTTCCTTCTGGATATCGTCAGCACTTTTACCCTCGATAACAAGCACAAATTCACCGCGAGGGGGATTTTCCCCGTACAGTTTTATCGCATCGTCAAGAGTCGTTCTCAAAAATTCTTCGTGGATTTTTGTAATCTCACGGCAAAGCGAAATCCGTCTGTTACCGAAATGGTCACGCATATCGCGAAGCGTTGAAAGAAGCTTGTGCGGTGCTTCGTAAAAAAGCATCGTCCTTGTTTCGTCACGTAGAGAAGCAAGGTGTTCCTGTCTGCCTCTTTTATTCACGGTCAGAAATCCCTCGAATGTAAAGCGTTGTGTGTTGAGCCCGCTTGAAATAAGGGCACAGATACCTGCAACCGCACCGGGAACGGGAACAACGATGATTCCTTCCTCGGCACACATTTTTACAAGGTCTTCACCTGGGTCACTTATCGCGGGGGTGCCTGCATCACTCACAAGCGCAATATTCTTACCCTTTTTCATTTCCGAGATAAGATATTCGCCCTTTTCCTTTTTATTATGTTCAAAATAACTCGTAAGAGGTTTTTCAATACCGAGGTGGTTTATAAGTCCGAGTGTCCTTCGTGTGTCCTCGGCGGCGATGAGGTCAACCATTTTCAAGGTTTCCACGCATCGGTAAGTTATATCACCTAAGTTTCCTATCGGCGTTGCACACAAATATAATTTTCCGTTCATAGCAATATCCTCTATTTCAAAGATTGTAAATAGTTTCCGTCCTTGTCGTACATAAAAATCGCGCTTTCAAGCTTGAGCTGTGCTTTTCCGCCACGCGCACCTTCAATCAGGATAAGCGATGCCGCCTTCCCCTCAGACGGGTAAACTACGGCAAGGCGTTTAGGCTCTATCCTGTACTTGCGGAAAGTTGAAATAACATCGCACATTCTGTCGGCGCGATGCACCATAAAAAGCTTTCCGCAGGGTTTTAAGACATCGTTTGCGCATCGTACAACATCGTCAAGAGTACATTCAATTTCGTGACGCGCGATTGCAAGCTTGTCCTTGGGGTTTACAAGGCCACCGCCCGCATTCATATACGGCGGATTGCAGGTCACAACATCAAATGCGTGCGCACCGAACATTTTCTTTGCATCCTTGAGGTCGGCGTTATGTACACGGATTTTATCAGAAAGATTGTTAAGAGCCATAGTGCGTGTCGCCATATCGGCTACTTCGGGAACGATTTCAACCGCATCAATTTCCGAAAGGTCGCAAAGCCCCCACAAAAGCACAGGGATAATTCCCGTACCCGTACACATATCAAGCACTCGCGCACCCTTTTTGATTTTGGCAAAGCGTGACAAAAGCACCGCGTCACTTCCGAAGCAAAATCCGTCTTTTGACTGTATTACTTTATATCCTTTAAGACCGAGGTCCTCTACTTTTTCATTATCGTGTATCATACTTATACCTACTAATAGACTAAACACCCGAAACCGAGATGGCTTCGGGTGTTTGTTTTCTTGCTAAAAATTATTCAGCAGGGTTGGGAGCTGAAACGGGGCATACGCCAGCACAAGCACCACATTCAACACAAGCGTCTGCGTCGATTACGTACTTGCCGTCGCCTTCCTTGATGCACTGACAGGGGCATTCAGCCTCACATGCACCACAGCTGATGCAATCATCATTGATAATATAAGCCATTGTGTACACCTCTTTTTCATAGAATGTTAACTTTATTGTAGCACAAAAATATTAAATTTCAATAGTTTTTTTAATTTTATCCTTTTTTTGCTTGAACAATGCCTTTTTTTCCTATATAATAGGCACATAATTATGATGGGAGTATATATCTTCAAAGGAGATGTTTTTGTGAAAAAACTAAAAAGATTCTTGAATCACATCTTTATTGACGGACTCAGCGGAATGGCGCTCGGCCTCTTTGCGACGCTGATTGTAGGCACTATTTTAACGCAGATAAGTTCGCTTTTGCCGTCGGGAAGCTTCGCAAACGCTCTTTTTACAATGGGTAAGGTTGCATCACTCCTTACCGGTGCAGGTATTGGTGTCGGCGTGGCGTACAAATTCAAGGAATCTCCCCTTGTGGTTATAAGCAGTGCCACCAATGGTATGATTGGTGCATATGCGGCAAAAATCCTTGCAGGAACTCTTTTTGCCGAGGGTGTTTTCACAATCACTCCTCCCGGCGAACCGCTTGGCGCATTCATCGCGGCGTATGTGGGTATCCTTGCAGGAAAGCTTGTTTCGGGAAAAACTAAAATTGATATACTTGTAACCCCTGTCTGCAGTATTGTGGCAGGAAGCATTGCAGGTCTTGTTGCAGGACCTCCGATTTCATCGCTCATGACAGAGCTTGGAAGCTGGGTTAACTGGGGTGTTGATCAGCAACCGTTTATAATGGGCATCGTCGTAAGCGTTCTTATGGGAATGTTCCTTACCCTCCCGATAAGCAGTGCCGCAATCGGCATCGTGCTTGGTCTTGACGGACTTGCGGCAGGCGCGGCAACGGTCGGCTGTTGTGCAAATATGATTGGTTTTGCCGTTGCAAGCTATCGCGAAAACAAGCTCGGCGGTCTTTTGTCACAGGGACTTGGAACAAGCATGCTCCAGATTCCCAACATCGTTCGCAAGCCACTTATATGGCTCCCCGCGATTATAACGAGTGCGATTTTAGGGCCTCTTTCCACAATGGTGTTCAAAATGACAAGCAATCCCACGGGAAGCGGTATGGGTACGGCAGGTCTTGTAGGGCCGATTATGTCGTTCCAGACGATGAGTCAGAATATGCCCGCTACCGTAGCGCTTACATATAATATAACAATTTATTTTATTCTCCCTGCGGTTTTCTCGCTCATTATTTCCGAGTTTATGCGCAAGCATAGGTTTATCGCGTACGGAGATATGAAGCTTGATGTGTAATGAAAATAGGTAACGTAACTTTAAAAAACAATATATTTCTCGCTCCTATGGCAGGGGTGAGTGATCTGGCATTCCGTATTATCTGCGACCGCTTCGGTGCAGGACTTTCTTATACGGAAATGGTCAGTGCGAAGGCACTTTCCTTTGCCGATAAAAAGACGAATACGCTGATGCAGACTGACGAGCTTCCCACCGCGGTACAGCTTTTCGGAAGCGATGCCGACATAATGGCTGCCGCTGTGCCCGAGGTTGAGAAGCACGGACTTTTTACCGATATAAATATGGGGTGTCCCGCGCCGAAGATTGCAGGAAACGGCGAAGGCAGTGCGTTGATGCGAGACCTTTCCAAAGCGGAGAGGATTATCGGCAAAATTTGCGACAAGGCAACAAAACCCGTCACGGTAAAAATGCGTAGCGGTTGGGACAGCGAGCATATAAACGCAGTTGAGCTTGCGAAAATCGCTGAAAAGTGCGGTGTAAGTGCAATTACCGTTCACGGCAGAACTCGTGAGCAGTATTATAGCGGAAAGGCTGACAGAAAAATCATCCGCGAGGTAGTAAATGCCGTTTCAATCCCCGTAATCGCAAACGGCGACATCTTTTCCGCCGGGGACGCAAAAGCCATGCTTGACGAAACGGGTGCCGCCGCGGTAATGATTGGTCGCGGAAGTCAGGGTAACCCCTGGATTTTCAGGCAGATAATTGAATTTTTTGAAAACGGCAAGGTGGAAACCATCCCCTCGGCTGAAGAAAGAATTAAAATGGCGATTGAGCATATAACTCTTCTGTGCGAGCTTAAAGGCGAGTACAGAGGTATCCGTGAGGCACGAAAGCACGCATCGTGGTATATAAAGGGTATAAGCGGTGCGGCAAAGCTCCGCAACAGTATAAATTCAGCGACGACACTTGAAGAAATGGAAAGCACACTTTCTAAGCTTTTGTAAAGGACTTGATAAAATGCGTATTGCAGTAAAGGTAGGAACATCAACTCTGGCACATTCTACGGGCAACCTCAACATCCGCCATATAGAAGAATTGTGCAAGGTTTTAAGCGACCTCAAAAATGCAGGTAATGAAGTTATCCTCGTTTCATCCGGAGCTATCGGAATGGGTGTGGGTAAGCTTTCGCTCGGAAAAAGACCTGACGATATGCCTACCAAACAGGCGGCGGCAGCTGTCGGTCAGTGCGAACTGATGTATACATACGACAAACTTTTCTCGGAATATAATCATACCGTGGCGCAGATTCTCGTAACCTCTCCCGATATTGCTGAGGGTGAGAATAACGAGCGCGGAAAGAATTTCCGTAATACGCTGTTAAGACTTCTGGAGCTTGGCGTTCTTCCCGTTATAAACGAGAACGACACCATTGCAACGGAAGAAATTGCAGTCGGCGATAACGACACGCTTTCAGCACTTGTTGCACGCAGTTGTGATGCGGATTTGCTTGTTCTTTTGACCGATATCGACGGACTTTACACAAGCGACCCGAAAACCAACTCCGATGCAAAGCTGATTGAAGTTGTGCCCGAAATAACTCCTGAAATTATAGCGTGTGCGGGCGGTAAGGGCAGCGACCTCGGTACAGGCGGTATGGCTACCAAGCTCCGCGCGGCACAAATTTGTACCGAAGGCGGTATCGATATGATTATCGCAAGGGGTGATCTGCCTTCACTTCTTTATGATATTATAGATGGCGAGAGCGTGGGCACTAAATTTATCGGAAAGAGATAAGGCTTTGAGATTCTTCAGTCGATTCTCTCCTTCAGAATGACAGTTTCTTACTTGTCATTCCGAGCAACTTCCCACTGTCATTCTGAGCGCAGCGAAGAATCTCTGCCTCCCTTGTGTAAAGGGAGGTGTCAGCCGAGGCTGACGGAGGGATTGTAATTCCGCACTCCAACATTGAGGAGAGAAAGTAGTACAAAGCGCTACTTTATCACATCCGTCGAAAGGAAGTAATAATATGACAACACAACAGATACTTGAAGGAGCAAAAGCTGTCAAAAGGGTTGCTATGCTTCTTGATACCCGGACAAAAAACAACGCACTTTTGTGTATGGCGGACAAGCTTATAGAAAACACAGATAAAATTCTTGCCGCAAACCATATTGATGTTGAAAACGCACGCGGGGTTATATCCGATGTCATGATAGACCGACTTTCTCTTTCAACAGAGCGTATTGAGTCTATGGCAAAAGGTATCCGCGATGTTGCCAGGCTCCCCGACCCTGTCGGTCACGTGCTTGAAAGAAAAGAGCGCGAAAACGGACTTGTGATTGAAAAGACATCCGTGCCGATTGGTGTTACGGCTATTATTTACGAAAGCCGTCCCAATGTTACAAGCGATGCGGCTGCGCTCGCACTTAAAAGCGGTAATGTATGCGTTCTTCGCGGCGGTAAGGAGGCTTATAACAGCGCAAAGGCGATTGTTGATGCCCTTCGCGAGGCGCTTTCGGAGTGTAATCTCCCCGAAGACCTTGTAAATCTTGTAAACGACACGACAAGACAGAGCGCGACCGAGCTTATGACAGCGGCAGGCTATGTTGATTTACTTATTCCGCGCGGTGGCAAGGGGCTTATTGAAGCGTGCGTTAAAAACGCTAAAGTTCCCTGCATCCAGACGGGAACGGGTATCTGCCATATTTTTGTTGACGAAAGTGCCGGTTTTGATATGGCGCTTGATATAATTGAAAACGCAAAGACAAGCCGTCCGTCCGTGTGTAATGCGGCGGAGTGTCTGATAGTTCACGAAAAAATTGCGGAGGAATTCCTTCCTCTCGTTAAAGAAAGACTTGTTGATATGCGTGCTGAAAAAGCACTTGCCCCCGTTGAGCTTCGTTGCGATGAGAAGGCGTTTGAAATCATCGGCACAAAGAAAGCAGGCGCAGACGATTTTGACACAGAATTTCTTGATTATATAATGGCGGTGCGCGTAGTTAGTGATGTAAATGAAGCAATTGAGCATATTTCACTTCATTCAACGGGGCACAGCGAAAGCATTATCACGAAAAGCGATGAAAACGCGGCACTTTTCACCGCGGCAGTTGACAGTTCATCCGTTTATGTGAACGCATCCACCCGTTTTACCGATGGCGGTGAATTCGGACTCGGTTGCGAAATGGGTATTTCAACACAGAAGCTCCACGCCAGAGGCCCGATGGGACTTTTTGAGCTGAACGCATATAAGTATATAATAAAAGGTAACGGACAGATAAGATAAATGCAAAATGCAGAATGCAAAATGAGATTCTTCGCTTTGCTCAGAATGACATTAGGAAGGGTACATGAAATCACAGCGGTGAGGGTGCTCGAAACGACACCACTTTGTCATTCTGAAGGAGTGAAACGACTGAAGAATCTCGTGTGCTGCTTTATCACAACCGTAAAAAGGTTGGGAGAAAGTGGTGCAGAGCGTGTAAACTGAGCCCGAAGGGGTTACCCGAAGCTGTACATAAGTACAGCGAGAGGCGAAGTTTGCGCGGAGCAAAACGCATAAATTCCGAAATTCGCCACGCGAATTTCTACATTAACCAATAAAAGACGCATTCTGATTTCCCCAAACAAACTTATTAAAAGAAAAAAACATATAACTATAAACTCGCGTTTTGCGGTCGGTGCTGCTTTATCACAACCGTAAATAAGAAAGGATGATACACATGATTACAGCTGGATTTATTGGTTGCGGAAACATGGGCGGTGCACTTGCCCTTTCAGCAGCAAAAGCAATCGGCGGAAAATACATACTTTTGTCTGATTTTATGAAAGAAAAGGCTGATTCGCTCGCTGAAAAAATTCATGCGCACAGTTCTGACAACAAAACAATTGCCGAAAATTGTCAGTATATCTTCCTCGGTGTTAAACCGCAGGTTATTTTTGACACAATAAAGGAAATTGCACCCACACTCAAGAAAAGAAAAGACAGATTTGTCATCGTTTCCATGGCGGCAGGAATCAGCATTGAAGCAATTGAAAAGGCGTTTGGTTTTTCTGTGCCGATTATAAGAATTATGCCCAACACTCCCGCACAGGTCGGCAAGGGCGTTATTCTCTACTCCTGCGGAGATAATATTGAAAAATCAGAAATTGAAGATTTTAATAAGATTTTCTCCTGCGCAGGAATTACCGACAGAATTGACGAAAAGCTTATCGACGCGGCAAGTGCCGTTTCAGGATGCGGTCCTGCGTTTGTATATTTATTCATTGAGGCACTTTCAGACGGTGCGGTACATTGCGGATTGCCGAGGGAAAAGGCGCTTCTGTATGCCGCTGAAACCGTGAAGGGTGCGGCGGAAATGGTATTAAAATCGGGAAAACACCCTGCCGAGCTTAAGGATAATGTATGCTCTCCCGGCGGAACAACAATTGAGGGAGTACGTGCTCTTGAGGAAGGGTCTTTCCGTGCAGACAGTATGCGTGCAGTCGTAAAGGCATACGAAAAAACACTTAAATTAAAGAGGTAATTTTATTCGTTTTCAAAAAAGACTTGCAAATTTATACATTTTTATTTATAATAATAGCGTATTAATTAATATTTGGAGGTATTTTCAATGAAAAAGTTTATTTCTCTTGTTCTTGCTCTCGCACTTGTAGTATGCGTATTCGCTGCTTGCGGTGAAAAGAAGGGCGACAATGTTCTCACAATGGCTACTAATGCAGAATTCCCCCCCTATGAATTCCACGATGGCGATAAAATCGTAGGTATCGATGCTGAAATCGGTGCAGCTATCGCAAAGGAACTCGGTATGGAATTCGAAATCGTTGACACAGCATTCGACTCAATCATCCCCGCAGTTGTTGCAGGTAAGTATGATATGGGTATGGCCGGTATGACTGTTACAGATGAAAGACTTGAAGAAGTTAACTTCTCTGACAGCTATGCTACAGGCGTTCAGGTTGTTATCGTTAAGAAGGGCAGCGACATCAAGACAGTTGATGATCTTTTCGCTGACAAGAACTACACAATCGGTGTTCAGACAGGTACAACAGGCGACCTTTACTCAACATGGGACATCGAAGATGCAAACCTCGGTAAGGTTTCCCGTTTCAACAAGGGTGCTGACGCTGTAGAAGCTCTTAAGGTTGGTAAGGTTGACTGCGTAGTTATCGACAACGAACCTGCAAAGGTATTCGTTTCTGAAAACGAAGATCTTGAAATCCTTGACACTGCTTACGCTGAAGAACAGTATGCAATCGCAGTTTCAAAAGAAAATGAAGAGCTCCTCAAGGGCATCAATGAAGCTCTCGCAAAGCTTTCAGCAGATGGTACAATCCAGACAGTTATTGATAAGTACATCAGCGCTCAGTAATCTTTTACTTAGCAATTCAAGGGAGCAGGTAGGCTTACCTGCTCCTGTTTAATTTTGGTCAGAAAGGCGGAGGCAGAAAATGGCAGATTATTTTTCAGGCCTTAAGTCAGATTTTATAAAATGCTTTATAACAAAAAACCGTTGGGAATATATTACAGAGGGTCTTTCCGCAACGCTTAAGATTACACTTCTTTCCTGTATAATGGGTATTGTAATCGGTCTTGTTGTCGCAATCGTAAGAAGCACTTACGACAAGAATTACAAGGAAATGCGCGGCGGTATCGGTAAGGGACTTCTTTATATCGCCAATGCTTTTTGTAATCTTTACCTTACGGTTATCCGCGGAACTCCCGTTGTTGTTCAGCTTATGATTATGTATTACATAATTTTCGCATCTTCAAGCAACGGTATTCTCATCGCGGTTAGCGCATTCGGTATAAATTCAGGTGCATATGTTGCCGAAATTTTCCGCAGTGGTATTATGAGCGTTGATTCAGGTCAGTTTGAAGCAGGCCGTTCACTTGGTTTTGGTTATATCAGCACTATGCTTTACATCGTATTCCCGCAGGCGTTTAAGAGCGTTCTCCCTGCACTTGCAAACGAATTTATCGTTCTTTTAAAAGAAACATCGGTTGCAGGTTATGTTGCTATTCAGGACCTTACAAAGGGCGGCGATATTATCCGCGGTGCAACTTATGAAACATTTATGCCTCTTTTGGCGGTTGCGGCGATTTATCTTGTTATGGTAGTATTCTTTACCAGACTTGTGAACATTCTTGAAAGGAGGCTGCGTAAAAATGAGCGATAATATTATCAGAGTATGTGGCCTTAAAAAGCATTTCATAGACGGAACGGTGCGAGCTATTGATGGTGTAGACCTCGAGATTAAAAAGGGCGAGGTTATCGTTATTATCGGCCCCAGTGGTTGCGGTAAGTCAACATTTTTGCGCTCGCTTAATCTTCTTGAAGTGCCCACAGAAGGTAACATCTATTTCAACGGCGTAGATATTACCGACAATGAAAACGACATCAATCTGCACCGTCAGAAGATGGGTATGGTTTTCCAGCAGTTTAATCTTTTTCCGCATCTTTCAATTCTTAAAAATATCACACTCGCTCCGATGAAGCTTCTTAAAAAGCCAAAGGAAGAAGCTGAAAAGGAAGCTATGGCTCTTTTGAAGAGAGTTGGTCTTGAAGACCGCGCACTCGCATTCCCTGCCCAGCTTTCAGGCGGTCAGAAGCAGAGAATTGCAATCGTTCGCGCACTTGCGATGAATCCCGAAGTAATGCTTTTTGACGAGCCGACAAGCGCACTTGACCCCGAAATGGTTGGCGAGGTTCTTGATGTTATGAAGGAGCTTGCAAAGGAAGGTATGACCATGGCGGTTGTAACTCACGAAATGGGATTTGCAAAGGAAGTTGCCGACCGCGTTATCTTTATGGATGGCGGTAAGATTGAGGAAATGGGAGCTCCCGATGAAATTTTCGGTTCGCCCAAGAGTCCGAGACTCCGCGACTTTTTGGGTAAGGTACTTTAATAAAGCAAAAAAGTGGTGAAATACGAAAGTATTTCACCACTTTTATTCTTTTGTTTCAATAGAACAGAAACTGCCCCCCGCTTCCTGCGGCGTGCCCCTTTTGTCCTTCGGACATTTTCCCCGCTATCGGGGAAATCAACCCCAAACTGTTAAAAATCAATGGAAATCTCAGGAGTTAAATAGTAATCGCTCTCGCACAAAATAAACTTGAACGATACATTTTTTACAGTTTCAAATCCGCCTTTTTCTGCATCTCCAAAATTCCATCTCGGTATCGTTATCTTCGTTTTTGCCTTTTTCCCGGGAAGAACATCCTGCGACATAATAAAATCAGCCATATAATTGTTTAAACTTTCTTCCCTTACTTGTATCGTTTCTTTTTTATCACCGTTATTTTCTATCTGTATAAGAATATTGAAATTCCCGTATTCATACGAGACGCCAAGGAAATATATCGTTATTCCTTTGCCGTTGTACAACAATTTCTGACTTCCGCAAAAAGTACACTTCCCCGTGTTTTTGCTATACTTGTGCGGAGCTTTTTCCCCTTCTGTTTCGCCACAGATAGTGCACTTTTTCGGAGAAGAGCAGGTAGCGGATTCCCACTCGTGATTGCTGACGGGAGTTTCCGACCACCCAACTTTCAGCAACCCTGCCACTTGCTCCAAAGGGAATGCCTTACTTTTTCCGTGTGCATACAGCATTTGTACCGGTTCTTCGTACCAACCGACATTCTTATATTCCTCAACCTTGCTTTTTCCCACAATTTTTGTTCTGCCGTCTAAGGAGTACATTGTAATTACAGGTTCATCATACCAGCCGACATTTTTATATGCCTCAACCTTGCTTTTTTCCACGACTTTTGACCTGCCGTCAGGAGCATACATCTTTACAACCGGTTTCTCATACCAGCCTACTTCTTTATAAGCCTCTATTTTACTCTCTTTTACAATTTTTGTTCTGTCATCCAAAGAGTACATTGTAATTACAGGCTCATCATACCAACCTACTTCTTTATAAGCCTTTACTTCAGTTTCTCTTACAACGATTGTTCTGCCGTCAAGTGCGTACAGCCTGTCTACCGGCTCCTCATACCAGCCGTTTTCCTTGTTCGCCCCTACTTTACTTTTTTCCACATATTTTGTGTTGCCACTTGCTGAGTACATTCTGATTACCGGTTCTTCGTACCACCCAAGAGCCAATTCCGCATATAGTTTTTCAATCGGAACGCATTTGCATCCGCCACCGATTGCATACATTAAAATATACTCTTGCGGATTTTTGATTATATAAACTTTCTCATCATAAGAATCCCAGGCAACCTGAGTTTCAAGAGCCTCGCCTAACGAATACGGAGATACCATAACTTCATTTATGATAAGCCTTGGAGAATAATCCAAAGGAATTTCTTCTCCGTTTTTATACATCACGGAATCGCCAACCACAAATTTTACGGTGTTTCCGTTTTTTTCTATCGTTATTTGCTCGCTGTTTTCAGAAATAATCTTCGCGTCAAATTTTTTGCAAATTTCTTCTGCAGGCAAATAAGGATTTCCCTCCACGAGAAATGGATAAACATCAAGCTTCATTCTGGCATCATCCATATAAACTGTCAGCGCAGAGGCCGAAACAGCCAAGACAACAAACAGAAGAAAAACAGTCGCTGGTGCGAATATAATTTTTTTCATGGCGCCCCCCTGAATATCTTATTTTCTCATACGATTTACAGTATCATATTCAATATTTACGCACGATTTTGCAAATTTTTAAATCACAAAGAGATTATCGCTCTCAATTAGATTATAGCACGTCGTTATACATATTTCAACATCTCATTCCTTACCTGCTACACAGCTTGGGGTTGATTTCCCCGATAGCGGGGGAAATGTCCGAAGGACAAAAGGGGCACGCCGCAGGAAGCGGGGGGCGGTTTTTGTTATACACCATGCAAAAAGAAAAGCAAGTCAACGACTTGCTTTTTTAGTTAAATATTATCTGTTCTGTCTAAAATGTAATCAACCGAGGTTTTATATAAATCCGCGAGTTTTATCAGCATAGAAACGGGAATTTAACGAAGTCCTCTTTCATACCTTGCGTAAACCTGTCTGTTACACATCAGGTGATCGGCAACCTGCTGTTGAGTGAGGTCATGGTCATTTCTTAAATCGTATATTCTTTTGAAATACATTAAAATCACGCCTTATCTTTTATTTTTTAGACCTTGGATAAGGTTTTATTTCATCTGTGAGTCCTAATATATAGTCAACACTTGTTCCGTAATAACCCGCAAGTTTTATCAAAACTTCAACAGGCACATTAAGATTTCCTCGTTCATAGTCCGAATAGGTCGTTTGATGAACATTTACAATCTTTGCAATTTCTGATTGATTAAGGTCCTTATCTTCCCGTATATCTCTCAATCTGTTTATCATAGTAACACCTCAAAAGCATAGTAGCATAAGGGAATATCCCTTATTGACTTTTAAGGGATATTCCCTTAAAGTGTAGTATGGTTGATGAGGTGATATTTATGACAGTTACTTTTTGCGGACATGGTAATGTTTTTTACGATGAAGATATAAAACAACTTCTATATAACGAATTAGATAAACTTATTATTTCCGGCGAAAACAGGTTTTATCTCGGAGGATACGGGAATTTTGATACACTTGTAGCAGAAACATTAAGGAAGCTCAAAGTGAACTGCACCATTTTGTGCAGACAACACAAAATGGTGCAGTTCAAAAAAGCGGATTCCTTCATAAAATAAGCTATTCAAGTTTAACAAAAAACTACTATATGTGTGTTTTTGCGTTTTGTGGTCGGCGCTGTTTTTCACAATCCCGAAATTGCACGAGCCGAAAAAGGCGATGTGGCTTTGGTTGCAGAAAGTCCGAACCGAAGTCCGCAGGACATCCCGATGCTGTACAGAAGTACTGCGAGGTGAGGTTCGGTCTTAATCCATCGGCATCATATAAAAAGGAATCCGTGAGTTTAACACGGATTCCTACTTCTTTTCATTTTATTTTCTTTTTGCCGATGGATGATCTGCTCCAAGGGTTGTCAAAAATAGTGCAGAACTGCCAAACTGAGCCGTAGGGTGATCCGAAGCTGTACAATTGTACAGCGAGAGGCGAAGTTTGGCGGTAACAAAACGCACCAAAAGAAAAGGAATCCGCAAAAGCGGATTCCTTCATAAAATAAGCTATTCAAGTTTAACAAAAAACTATATATGTGTTTTTGCGTTTTGTGGTCGGCGCTGTTTTTCACAATCCCGAAATTGCACGAGCCGCTCAAACTGCAAGAGTGCCATTTTCACTCTCAAGCAGTATCTGTACATCTTCGGTAAATCCCGTCTGCGTATTCACATACATCAGAAAATGCTTATCCCCCACCACACCTTTTATCTGCCAGCATGGTGCTTCGCTTCCGTCTTCAAGCGGAATTATTGCGCAATTTACCTCCTGTGCATCAAGGTGTGAATTCACGTTGGAAAGCGCTTTTTCCTTCGTTATTTTTTCATTGGGAATATCGCGATAGGTATGATTCATCACATAGCCACGGCTCTCGAAACCTAAAATCTCACCATTATCAAGCGCTACTTTCACCTTTACAAGGTCCGGGTAAACCGTGTATCCGTTCTGCTCATAGGCATAATTTATAACAACACTTCCACCCTCTTTTTCGTAATAACTCTCACGCATATTTGAAAACCCGTTCTCTGCGAGGAATTTCTGCGCGTTTTCCGAAGCCTGCTTTACCGAGATTTTCGCCTCGTCGGTGTAGCGGTCTTTCATCAGAAGGAGAAGTATTCCTCCGTTTTTCGTCAACTCCACAGTTATACTCCCACTTTTTATGCTGTAGGCAGGGAGTTTTCCATTCACAAGAGAAATAGAAACATCCTCATTTCCCGTAAATTTTTTCGCGAGTTTCTTTGCCTGTTTTTCTGTTATATCTGCCTTTCCACGCGTCAGAACCGACTCGCGCAAAGTCAGATGCTGCGAAAAAGGGCCGTCGTATATGAGCGACGGATAGTTATGAAACTCCTCTTCAAGAGCCAGAAGTTCACTTTTCATCGCAATCTTGCCACCGCGGAGGAATCTCCCCTCTTTTTCAAAAGAAACCCGACCGTCACGCATCTCGAGAAGCGTTTCGTCAAGCGATTTTTTAAGCGTGTCGGCATATTTTAACAGTTCCTTCATTGTTTTTAATTCTTTTTCACTCATTTTTTCACCGCGGAGCATTTTCCCCGAAACGGCGTGCGCATATTCGCCCACCTGCGACAAAAACTCGCTCGTTTTAGTAAGAGCCTGTCCCTCAAGCGGCAGGAGCGCAAGATTCGCCTTCGCCGCACTTGCCTGACTGTACAAATCGGCGGAGAGCTTCGCCATCTGGTCAGGAGTTGATACAATCTGCCCTTTGAGAAGCGAAATTTCAAGGTCATCCACATATTCTGTCATTTCAGAAAAAACGCGGTTGTATTCTATGTCGCGGAAATAAGCAAGCCTTTTCGCGCGGTTATATTGGGAAAATGCAAAAACGCTGACAAGCACAAGCAGAGTAGACAAAATCACGATTTGTCTATTTTTCTTAACTAATTTATGCACATTCAGTCACCTCTTTCTTTTAAAGTGCTCATTTTGGAAAAATTTATTCCTTTTCACTTGAAAAAGCAAGACCAAAATGCTATTATTTAATAAAAGAAAAAGAAAAGGTTTGATTTTATGAAATATGTTGTTATCCTTGCAGACGGTTGTGCCGATCTGCCTATCGAAAAACTTGGTAATATGACTCCACTTGAAAAGAGCAACACTCCGAATATGGATTATTTTGCGTCAAACGGCGATATGTATCTTGTTAAAACAGTTCCCGATTCCCTGAAGCCCGGAAGCGATGTTGCGAATCTCTCTGTTATGGGATATAATCCGCTTGACTGCTACACAGGTCGCTCTCCGCTTGAGGCGGCTTCTATCGGCGTAACGCTTAAGGACAGCGAAACTTCTTTCCGCGCAAATCTCGTAACACTTTCCGATGAGGAAAATTATGAGGATAAGACTATGCTTGACTATTCTTCAGGCGAAATTTCAAGTGAGGAAAGCCGTGCGCTTATGGCGGATATTGAGAAAGAACTCGGTGGCGGGGACTTCCATTTTTACGGCGGTGTAAGTTACAGACACCTTTTCGTGTGGAACAATGCTCCCGAAAGCTTTAATCTCACTCCTCCTCACGACATTTCCGACAGAAAAATCAAGGATTACCTTCCTTCCGATGAAAAAATCCTTGAACTTATGAAAAAAAGTGAAAAAATCCTTAAAAATCATCCGATAAACCAGAAAAGAATTGCCGAGGGCAAGAATCCCGCGACATCCATGTGGATATGGGGCGAGGGCAAAAAGCCTGCACTTTCAAAGTTCGCTGATTTGTACGGCAAAAAGGGCGCAGTTGTAAGCGCGGTTGACCTTATCAAAGGTATCGCAATTTTGTCAGGTATGAACAGCATTGATGTTGACGGTGCGACAGGAAACATTCACACCAATTTTGATGGCAAGGCGAAAGCGGCTGCCGATGCACTTTTAGTTGACGGCGCAGACCTTATTTATGTACATCTCGAAGCACCCGATGAATGTGGTCATCAGGGAGATCTTGACGGAAAAGTCCGTTCACTTGAAATAATTGATGAAAAAGTTATTTCTTATATTAAAAACCGTCTTGAAGACGCCGGTGAGGATTATGCATTCCTCGTAATGCCCGATCATCCGACACCAATTGCGACAAAAACTCATAGCAGAGAGAGTGTCCCCTGCGTAATTTACAAAAAGGGCGATAGCAAAAACACGGGCAGACGCTTCACCGAAAATTATGCGCGTGAAAATGGTGAATTTATCACAGACGGGTATAAAATAATGCAGATTTTCCTTGAAAAGTGATTAAATATTCCTTTATAAGAGTAAAATAGGAAGAGTAGTGATGCTCTTCCTATTTTTTTACTGTATAGGAATTTGCGTTCCTATACAGTAAAAAATATTTGATTTTATGCCGTGCGAGAATTTCCTCGCAATGCTCGGAAAACGCACATGGCA
>JAZNLD010000019.1:0-2104 GCA_045578925.1 Clostridia bacterium | reverse complement strand
CCACGGTTTTTCAGGGCTTTTTGCTTGCTTCTGTCCAAGGCATTCTCTACCGTACCCTCGTACGCCGACGAGCTTGCCTTGAACAGATTTACCTTTCTTTTTCCTCGTCTGCCAGCGTGTCGATAGGTTTATCGACACGCTGAAAAGTGGTGTCAGATGACACCACTTTTGTTATTTTTATATGCGGGTGAAGCGGCACGCTTCTTTTTATTTCAGGGTATCTATTTCGTTTTTGTAGATTTTCTTCATAAAGATATATGAAAGTGTAAGCGATACGATTTCGGCAATCGGAAATGAAAGCCACATAAGTGTTATATCCCTTGTAAAGAATGCAAAAAGGAACGCCACCGGTACAAGTACCACAAGTTGTCTTAAAACAGACACGATAAGGCTGAGCATACCCTTGCCGAGTGCCTGAAACACACTACCCGCCACGATACAGTAGCCTGCCGCGATGAAGCTCAATGAAATAGAACGCATCATCGGTTTACCGATGCGGATGATTTCCTTCATATCGTCTCCACCTGTATCAAATATACGAAGAAGCGCTTCGGGAATTAACTGGAACGCAAGAAGGCCTATCGCCATAATACTGCACGCATATATTACGGAAAGTCTGATTGTTTTTTTGATTCGGTCGGGGTTTTTCGCACCGAAGTTATACGCAACAATCGGAACCATTGAGTTATTAAGACCGAATATAGGCATAAACACAAAGCTCTGGAGTTTGAAATAGATACCGAAAACCGCCTGACCTGTTGCGGCGGTGGAAACACTGAAAAGACGCATCGTCTGGTTGATGCAGACATTCATTACGCTACCGATTGAAGCCATGCAGATTGACGGAATACCTACTGCGTAAATTCTCTTTATAATTTCGTTTTCGGGTTTTACCGAGCCTTTAAGTGTCACCTTGATTTCGCGGTTGAACTTTGCATTTATAATGATACCTATAATAAGTGCAACAATCTGACCGATTACGGTGGCAAGCGCAGCACCCTTTACGCCCATTTTCGGAAGTCCGAGAAGACCGTAAATCATAATGGGATCAAGGACAATATTTGTTATCGCACCGACAAGCTGTACCACCATACTGTACATTGTTTTACCCGTTGACTGCAGCAGTTTTTCAAACATTACCTGTCCGAAAAGACCAAACGAGAAAATCATACATATACTAAGATAATCTGTGCCGAGTTTTATAACGCTCTCACTGCTGCCGAACGATGCGAAGAAGGGTTTTACAAGCGTAAAGCCAAGAATCATAACAACAAGCGCACTTGCAAGTGAAAGGAAAATACCATTTTCAGCAACCTTGTTTGCACGCACGAAATTCTTTTCACCAAGACTTCTTGACAAAAGCGCGTTTACGCCGACGCCCGTACCTACGCTGACCGCGATAAGCAGGTTCTGCACAGGGAATGCAAGCGAAAGCGCAGTTAATGCATCCTGTCCGAGTTTTGATACGAACATAGTATCAACAATATTATAAAGTGCCTGAACGAGCATGGAAATCATCATCGGGATTGCCATACCCAAAAGAAGTGAATTTACACTCTGCACTCCCATTTTATTTTCTTTTGTACTTTGCATTTTTACACCTCAAAAACTATTTTGCCGTTTTCCAGATCTTCTATTATTTTTGCTATTGCGTTTTCTTCATTACTTACAGTTACAAAATCTGCCGCATTTTTTGCAGGCTCGCTCGCATTTGCAACGGCAATTCCCACACCTGCATTTTTAATTAAGGAAATATCGTTATCGTTATCGCCGATGCCGATGGTTCTTTTCATATCAATCCCCACTGCTTTTGCGATTTCTATAAGGTTTTTGCCCTTATCAAGTCCTTTTGGCAGGATTTCAAGATACTCGGCATCCGAACGGATAATCTGGAACTTTTCAGAAATCGGCTGTGCCTCAATAAGTTCGCGCAGTTTCACAAGCTCTTTATCGTCCGAATGAGCAAAAAGCACCTTTGCAAGAGGGGGCTGAACCTCAGAATAGTGACATCTCAAATCGCGGTATTTCGCGGTTTTTATGTGACGCTCCATTGATTCGTTCAACTTGCAGAAATAACTGTTTTCGTATGTGCATAATTCAAAAG
>JAZNLD010000018.1:0-10969 GCA_045578925.1 Clostridia bacterium | reverse complement strand
AGTAAGGCTTTGTGCCTTACAAGGATGACAAGCCGAAAGATACCGAAATTCCACCGTTTAAGGCAGGTTCGGACTACTCACTTTCGGTTAATAGCTCATCAGTAGAATTTTTAGTGGCAACCGCCGCCACAGCTTGAACAGCTGCCGCTGCAACCACCAGGCATTTTGCCTGTGATGTGGAATGCAAGGATGTTGTTCATCTGGTCAATTACTGCCTGGAATGTTCTTTGCGCATTGATGTAATTGGTGATTTCATCGCAGGTTGTCATCTTGCCGTAGGCTTCTTCAAGCTCTTCACGGATTTGTGCGATTCTTTCTTCGGAAACATCGCCCTTCTGAATCTCCTGACCAAGACGGGTGCGGACTTCATTATATTCCTGAATAAGACGAAGCGCTTCTTCGCTGTTTTCCTGTGCAAGCTCTGCCGCCTTTAATTCCTTATACTCTTTGCTTTCAATAATTGCCTCGCCGAGTTCGCGGGCTTTGTCAAAAATTTCTGCCATTTTTATTTACCTCACTTAAATTTTCTGATTGTCAGACTTGCTCTCCAAAGAGAACCCAGGTCTGCGCTTTTGTTATTTTAACATCGGTGAACTGACCGATAAGGTTCCTGTCACCTTTAAAGTTAACGATTTTATTTGCGTAGTTACGTCCTGTCAGTACGCTGTCGTCGGTTTTGCTGACACCTTCAACGAGTACGCGTTCAACATTACCCTCGTGACGAAGGTTCAGCGAATAGCTGATGTCGTTTTGCACTTCAAGTAATTTTTTGAAACGTGCATCAATCTCTTCCTCGCTCGAAACATTTTCCATAAGCGATGCCTTTGTTCCCTCGCGGCTTGAATAAATAAACGAGAATATGGAATCATACTTTGCCTCACGAAGAATGGAAAGCGTGTCCTCAAAATCAGACTGCGTTTCGGTGGGGAAGCCGACGATTATATCCGTTGTAAGTGCAATGTCGGGCATAAGCTCACGCGCTTTTTTCACGATTGCAAGATACTTTTCGCGGTCGTAATGACGGTTCATATCGGAAAGCACCTTATCGCTTCCCGACTGCAGGGGAAGGTGAAGCTGATTACAGATTTTTTCCTCCCTTGCCATCGTTTCAAGAAGCTTTGGTGAAATATCCTTCGGATGCGATGACATAAAGCGGATTCGCTCAATTCCGTCTATCTTACAAACCTTTTCAAGAAGGTCTGCAAACGCATCTTCTTTTCCGAAATCCTTGCCGTAGGAATTCACATTCTGGCCAAGGAGCATTACTTCCTTAACGCCGTCTTTTGCAAGTGCACCAATTTCGGTGAGTATATCTTCCTCTCGGCGACTTCTCTCACGACCTCTTACATAAGGCACGATGCAGTATGAGCAGAAGTTATTGCATCCGTACATAACCGATACAAAAGCCTTCGCACCGCCGTCGTAATTCACGGGAAGCCCCTCTGCGATAACGCCCTCACCCGAAATGTTTATCAGCCTTTCACGATGCTTGAGCACATCGGCTAAAAACTCGGGGAATCGCCATAACACATGTGTGCCGAAAACAAGGTCAACATGCTTGTACTTTGACTTAAGCCTTTTTGCAACGTGCTCCTGCTGTGCCATACATCCGCAAACACCGATGATGAGCGACGGCTTCTGCGCCTTTAAGTGCTTGAGCGCACCAAGGTTTCCGAAAACCTTCGCGTGTGCGTTTTCGCGGATTGCACAGGTGTTGAAAATGATGACATCTGCCTGACCGCGCTTTGTAGTCAGGGTGTAGCCCATCTCCATCAGCATACCCTCAATACGCTGTGAATCGTTGACATTCTGCTGACAGCCGAATGTTTCAACCATTGCATATTTCGGGGATGTGAAATTTGATTTTATTAAGTTTATAATGCCCCGTTGCTTTTCAATTTCTTCGGGGGAGATATATACATTTTTTTCTGCCAATTTATATCTTCTCATTTCGTATAAAAAAGTTAAGTGTACCCAAATTGTCGGGTACACTTAATTATATAATAAATATATATAAAAGTCAATAAATTAGAGGCGCTGAATTGCATCTTTTATGATGCCGAAATTGATCCTTATGCTGTCGTGACTCCAGAACTCATTGGGAGCGTGCATATTTGCCTGATCACCGGGGAGCACAGTGCCGAATGCAACACAGTTTGGGAACGCTTTTGCGTATGTTCCGCCACCGAATGCAACGGGTGTAGCATCGTTTCCCGTGTGCTCTGCATAGATTGCTGAAAGGGTGGTTACAAGATGGCTGTCGCGAGGTACATAAAGCGGTTTTTCGTGAAGTCCGAATTCAACCTGAAGTCCCCTTTCCTCCGCCGCTTTTCTGATGCTTTCCATAATTTCATCACCGCTTGCGGTCAGGGGATAGCGGATGTCGTATGAAAGCGAGCAGTTTTTACTGTCTGCAACCATAATTGCAGGGTTAATGGTGAGCTTTGTCGTTTCGTCTTCAATGTCAATCCCAAGAGATTCTGCCGTTGAAAGTGAAATAAGTCGCGCAAAAGTGCTTTCGGGGTACTTTTCACAAATTTCGGGAGCAAGCTTCAAAATAGCGTTTTCTCCCTTGTGCGGAGTGCTTCCGTGAGCACTTTTACCCTTGGCGGAAATTTCCTTTCCGTCAATTACTGCGTGGGCGTCTTCGGGTACGATATTTACGATTTTTCCGCCCTCAAACTTAAAGTCGGGTGCGATAGAATTTTCCTCACCGAAAATTCGCATACGAAGGATACCTTTTTCACCGAAAACAACGGGATAATCCGCATCGGGCGAGAATGAAATATCGGGAATTTCCTCGGTTTCTTTATACCTTTTTATGCAGCGGTTTCCACCTGATTCCTCGTCCCCGCCGATGACAAGACGAACGCGTTTGCCAAGCGGTTTTCCGCTGTCCATAACGGCCTTCATCGCATAAAGAGCAAGGAGCGCAGGCCCTTTGTCGTCTGCAACACCCCTGCCGTAGACACCATCTTCGGTAACGGTGCAGGAAAGCGCATCATAGCTCCATCCGTCACCCGTTTCAACGGTGTCTGCGTGGGCGATGATTCCGACCATTTTTTCGCCTTCGCCGATTTCAATCCAGCCACAGAAACCGTCAAGATTTTTGGTCTTCATGCCCATTCTTTTTCCGATTGATAAAAATTCCTCAATCGCGCTGTTTATGCCCTCGCCAAGAGGTGCTTCTTTTGTAATTTCACCGCAGTTTGCGTTGATTGAATTGATGGAAATTACTTTTTTCATATCGGTTAAAAATTCGTTATAGTTCATAATTATTTTCCTTTCTGTGTGCGTTTGGAATATGAGATCCTTCGCTTTGCTCAGGATGACAAAGTGCATCAACAATATTCTTTTGCGTTTTTCGTTCTGCACTACTTTATCACAACCTTGATGGAAGGTGTAAAGTGCGTCTTATTGCGGATAACAAAACGCAATACGTTTTGTTATCCGCAATAAGACATTTCGGGTGTTATAACCGCAAAATAATTTTCGTCCATCTCCGATAAAACGGTACACAATCTTTCGCACACTTCGTCTTTTCTCGGAAACTGCTCGGGCGGTAAAATAACATCAAAAATGATATTTGTATGTGTCGGACCCGGTACTATACGAATGTCGTGAACATTGCATTTTTCCGAGTATTTCATACATTCCGCCGTGAGCTTTTCGTGAAGAGTGCGGATAAGCGGATTTTCAAGGTCAATCGGGTCCATATGAATGACTGCTTCGCATCCTAATTCTTCGGAAATTCTGCGTTCTACAAGGTCTACCGCATCGTGCAGGGCGAACATTTCACCACGTCCGTCAACCTCCATATGAAGCGACACGAAAACCTTGTTCGGACCGTAATCGTGTACCACAAGGTCGTGTATTCCGACTGTACAGGGGTTTTCGCGGACGATTTCTTCAACACGCTTTACAAATTCAATATCGGGTGTACCGCCAAGCAGGGGAGATGCCGTTTCAATAACCGACAAAACGCCCGCGCGGATGATAAGAATTGATATAATAACACCGACATATCCGTCAATGTAAATATCGGTAAAATACATAAAAACTGATGAAAGAAGTATCGCCGTTGTGGAAATAACATCGCTGATGGAATCCTTTGCCACGGCACAAAGCGAGGACGAATGAATCTTCTTTCCGCAAGAACTATTATAGTATGCCATATAAAGTTTAACCGCGATTGAAAATGCTAATACAATCACAACGAATTTGTTAAAAACAAACTCGGTCGGATGAATGATTTTGTCAACTGACGAGCCAAGCAGTTCAAAACCGACAAGAATTATTGCAGCGGAAATAAAAATTCCTGCAAGGTACTCAATTCTGCCATGACCAAACGGATGCTCGCTGTCGGCTTTCTGCCCCGAAAGGACAAATCCGAAAAGGGAAATCACCGACGAACCTGCATCGGTCAGGTTGTTGAATGCATCGGCAGTGATTGAAATTGAAGAAGAAATCGTGCCGACAAAAAACTTTATCGCAAAAAGTACGAGATTAAGGAAAATCCCCATAATTCCGCAAATATAGCCGTATATGGTGCGTGTGCGCTTTGCGTCAGTGCCTTCTTTGATGAATTTTTTGAGTAGAAATGATACCATAATTACACCTCGTGTCAGTTTATAAACTTTGAAACCTGCTCGGAAATCTGTTTCATACCAAGCTCGGTGGGGTGGCCATTTTCTTTATCAATTTCGCTAAGTGTCACGCAGGGAATGTTGTTCTTTTCGCAGACGGTGACAAAACCATCGGTGATTTCCTGCTTTAATTCGGAATTTACAACAACAAGTACATTTTCGGAGACTGCTTTTGCCCTGTCTGCAAGGTAGCAAAAGGCGGGCAACACGCATTTTAAATCTTCTGCAGACCAGTCTGAATATTGAATTTTGCCGATGGGGGAATCAATCCACGAATCGTTTGTTCCGCCAAATATAATAATGGTGTCAACGCTGTTTTCGGTAAAGAAATTTTCGTTTATATACTTGTCAATCCTGCTTATAAAAGATGATTCTGTTGTAAGCGCTTCCCTTACTGTGTTGCAGATTGTAGAACCTGAAAAACTGTCGTTAAAAACTATATTGAGGTTATTCTCCTTTTCAAATATGCGCCACCAGGTTTTTTCAACACCGTTGACATAGGGGATTCTTTCGCTTTTGTCACCATAATATGTGTGATACCCTTCGGGGATGTATCCGTCGTATGTTGAGTAACTGTCGCCGATTATGAATATATTTTTCATATTTTTCTCCTAAATTTATTTTCGTATCAGAATAATGGATACTGTATGTGTTATGTAGTTGAGATAATATTGATTATAAGTTAAAAATTGCTGACATCTATCGTAAGCTCTGCCTGACATGTTTTTCCTTTGCGCTATCGCCCATATGAATTTTTTTGTTTCTATTACCCCCATCCCAACTTACCGACATAGTCGCACGACGCACTCGACGTGGGTTGGGTGGTGTCTGCGACAGTATTAATAAACGAACCCACTTGGCAACAAAAACAGATATGGTGCTGTCGCTATAACTATTGATGTGGAAAGCGTGAATTTTTGTTTTGTTGAAACAATTACTTCTCTAAAAACAAATATATGGTTTAGTACTAAATTTAGTATGGCTACACAAAAAAATGCTAATAAACAAAATGCTAAATAATTTCTATAGTAAAAATCAGTTTCAGTATTCATTTCAATGATACAGAACATTGCTATTCCTACTAGTTCTGACGCAATAGTAAAACACAAGCTTTTTATTACCATAGTTATACTATATACATCATTGATATTTATCGCCTTTTTGCAAATCCATAATACGATATTAATCACAGCAAATTTGATTCCATAGTTTATAGGCAAAAAGAATGGAAACCAATATAATATCCATATAGGCATATACATACTTATCATCTCCTATATTTTATCGTTTGTTCTTTGCAGTAGTGACGGATGCAATCAATTTTCTTCGTATTGTTCCGCAATTGTTAATCAAACCCTTATATGTAGTTTCATCAATCTTATTCTTGCGATATAATAGTTCTAACCAATATTCCGTCTCAAAGCTTTCTTTTAAGGCAATTTCTAATTTGTTTATAAAATCTGCTTTGCTTTGAGCATATTTTGCTTCATGAAGATTTGCGCCTACCGATGAAGAACATCTTAATAATTGATTTACATATACGGAGCAACCTTTAATGTTATCGCAAATATCAGATATTTTTATTGCAAAATTGATGGTTTCTTCTCTTAATAAATTTTTGTTGTTTTCCATAGTCTAGTCTCCTTTGTCGATATACACGCTATGCGTGTTCGATATATTTTGCTTCGCAAAATTCGATATAACCTCGCTATGCTCGTTTTCGATATGCTATAAATCTCGTTGCCGTAAGGCAACATATCGAGTGCGTCGGCACATATCGAATCCCTTTGGATATATCGAAAATCTCAAATGAGATTTATATCGATGAGTGCTCGTTGCGACATAGTCGCACGACGCACTCCACATGACTCGTATGCGGGAACTGGTCAAACACATGAGCTTCTTTAAGATTGTAGCCTTTTTCGGCAAGGAATTTTGCATCGCGCGCCATTGTTGCGCAGTCGCACGAAACATATACTATTTTTTCGGGGTTCATTTCGGCTATCGCAGAAAGAAGCGCCTCGTCGCAACCTTTTCTGGGCGGGTCAAGGACAACCGTGTCTGCTATTTTGCCTTCCTTTATAAGTTGTGGCGCAACCTCCTCCGCCTTACCGCAGTAGAATTGTACGTTTTCTATATCGTTAAGCCGTGCGTTTTCCTTTGCGTTTTCTACTGCGTCGGGGATAATTTCAATCCCGATAACCTCGCGTGCTTTTTTTGCGAGGAAAAGGCTGATGCTACCCGTTCCGCAATAAAGGTCATACACCGTTTCGCTTCCGCCAAGACTTGCAAGCTCAAGCGCCTTGTCGTAAAGAAGTGCGGTGGTGTAGGGGTTTACCTGATAAAAACTTCTGTAATGCACCTTATATTTTATATTGCCGATACTGTCAATTATGTACGGCTCCCCAAAAATGACGATGTCCTTTTCGCCGTAAATGGTATTGGTTTCGTCTTTGTTAATGTTTATAACAATACCTTTTACAAACGGGAATTTCTCCGTCAGTTTTGCAGGCAGAGTTTCAATGTAGGGAAGACGCTTTGTCGCAACAAGAACGACTACGGCTTCGTCCTTTCCGCATCTTACGCAGATACGGCGTAAAAGTCCTCTTTTCGCTACTTCGTCATACGCGCGGATACCCATTTCGTTTGCCCAGTCGCACACGAAACTGACTATCTCGTTAATCCTTTTATCCTGAAGCGCACACTCACTCGGCACTACAACACGGTGGCTGTGCGGTGCATAAAAGCCTGCCTTAATGCCTTCATCGGTCTGTACTACGGGGAATTGAGCCTTGTTTCTGTAATTCAGGCAAGGTTCACTTCCCGTAACGGATGTGATTTCGGCATCACGGAAACCGCCGATTCTGCGGAGTGCTTCAAGCACCTTGTTTTTCTTATAATCAAGCTGTGCTTCATAGGAAACACCCTGCATACTGCAACCACCGCATTTGCCGAAAATGTCGCAAACAGGTGCACTGCGAAGCGGTGACGGTTCAACTATCTCAAGAAGTTTTCCGTAGCCGTAGCTTTTCTTTTCTTTAATTATCAGAATTTTTGCAAGGTCACCTTTTACGGCATTGGGCACAAATACGGTAAAGGAATCAATTTTGCAGATTCCTTCGCCATCGTTTCCGAATGCGATAACGGGAACGATATGCTCGGTGTTTTTATACATTTTTCAGGCTCCTTTCGGGAGTGAATAAACGGTAGGAAAGAGGCGCAAGGTCAAGCTTGATTCTGCCGTCTGAAATTACCTCTCCGCTTAATGTATCCGTGATTTTTACGGCATCAGCAGGAATATCAATTCTGCGCCATTCATCGCTCTGGTTTACGATAACTATGACATCGTCACCATCGCATTTTTTGCCGAAAACATCCTTTTCGCAATCAAGGTGCCGCATATAGGCTATAACGCCGTTTTCAGCGTGAAGAAGCGTGTAAAAGCCTGTGCGAAGCGCACTTTTTTTACCTCGCAGGTTTGCAAAAAGTCGCATCTGGCGGAAAATCTCACTCTCTCCGTGAGACCAATCCATACAAGTGCGGTTGAACGGGTCGGCATAGCCAAACATCTCGTTTTCGTCGCCGTAATAAATGGTTGGTGCACCGGGGAGAGTCATCTGAAGCGCGATTGCAAGCACCATTCTGCGTTTTGCAAGCTCTTTCTTATCGTCGGGAATTATATAGTCGTGCTGTGCGATTCGTGACAAGGTGCGAAAATCGGGAGAATCCGAAAGCACCGTAAGTGCGCGCGGTACATCGTGTGAGGATATAAGATTCATCGCGCTGTAAAGCGCCTCGGCAGGATAATTTTCAAGTAATGAATGAAGTCGCATCGCAAAAAGGCTCGCATCTCCGCCCGTAAGGTAGGTTAAAACTGCCTCGCGGAAAACATAATTCATTACGCTGTCAAGCTCACCGCCAAAAAGGAATTCACGCTTTTTGCCGTAGCTTACCTTGTTTGACGCATCCTCCCACACTTCGCCTACAAGGTAGGCGTCGGGGTTTTCGTCCTTTATTGCTTTACGCAGTATTTTAATGAATTCGTCGGGAAGCTCGTCTGCAACATCAAGTCGCAGTCCGCTTGCACCACGGCGAAGCCATTTCCGGATGACGCTGTCTTTACCGCTTGCGATGAAATTGGTGAAATTCGGGTCAAGCTCATTAACATTGGGCAGAGTGTCAAACCCCCACCACGATTCGTACTTTTCGGGGAATTTTATAAAGTTGTACCAGCTGAAATACGGCGAATCTGTGCTTTCGTATGCGCCGATACTGTCGTAATTATTGTTTTTGTTGAAATATTTACTGTCAGCACCCGTGTGGCTGAAAACACCGTCCAATATTATGCGGATGCCGAGCTTTTTTGCCGTTTTTGCAAGCTTTTCAAAATCCTTGACCGTGCCGAGCGTTTCGTCGGGGATTTCGTAATCGCCCGTGTCATAGCGATGGTTTGAAAACGCCTTGCCGATGGGGTTTAGATAAATTGCCGTTACGCCTAAATCTTTAAGATACGGCAGTTTTTCGCGGATGCCGTCGAAATTTCCGCCGAAAAAGTCGTTTGAAAGGTATTCTCCGCCAAACTGATCGGGGGTATAGAACGGTTCCTCGCCCCATTCTCTTTTGATTCCGTGGAAAGGCGTGTCGCCCGCGCGGTTGAATCGGTCGGGAAAAATCTGATATATAACTGCGTTTTTCACCCAATCGGGTGTTTCGTAATCTTTTTCATAAACGGTTATCTGAAAACGGCTTTCGGGAATTTCTTCGTAAGAACTTCCGAGTCCTCCGAGGTGGAGAGGGTTATTCCCGTAATAAAGTGTTTCATAAGGTGACTGCACACGGAAATAGTAAAAAAGAAGCTGCGGCTTTTCAGGTGCGGAAAAGGTGCATTCAAACATACCCCCGTTATCCTTTTCATATGCAAAATGCATCGGGATTTCGCGGTCGTCAAGCACGCAGAAAGCATCCTTGTAGCAGGGTGTGTTTTCCGCGAAAAGACGCAGAGTTATTTCTGTATTTACACTACACGCACCGAAAGGTATCCGGTATGTGCGATTTCCTGAATTATGCTCAATATACAAGATATACCACCTCATTTTACATTATACCCCATTTTATCCCCAAGAGCAATAAAATTCTTGTAAATTTAAAGTATTTATTATATAATATAATGGACTAAAAATTTTTCGGGGGTTTTTATGGCGAATAACAGATTGCTTCTTACCATACCGACATTTTTCGGGACTGAATCAATCCTCGCGCATGAGGTACGCTCACTCGGTTATGAAACAACCGAGGTAACTGACGGCAAGGTCACTTTTGAAGGTGATATGGAGGCTATTGCACTTGCAAATGTCAACATCCGCAGCGGTCAGCGTGTGCTTATAAAAATGGCGCAGTTTACTGCAAAAACCTTTGAAGAGCTTTTTGTCGGTGTCAATAAGATTGAGTGGGAAAATTTCATTCAGTCCGACTGTGCATTTCCCGTCAAGGGCAGTAGTCTTAAAAGTGTTCTTTCAAGCGTGCCTGCCTGCACATCAATCGTGAAAAAGGCGATTGTAAAACGCCTTTCGGCAAAGTACGGTATTGAACAATTTGAGGAAACAGGCCCGATGATGCGTGTGCAGTTTACCCTGATGCGTGACGTGGCGACAATCTACCTTGATACGACGGGCGAACCGCTTTATAAACGCGGTTATCGTGCGCAGGGCGTTCTTGCTCCGATGCGTGAAACGCTTGCCTTTTCGATGATTGACATAACCCGTTGGCGCGGTGACAGACCGTTTCTTGACCCATTCTGCGGTAGTGGTACGATACCGATTGAGGCGGCACTTTATGCAAAGAAAATTGCACCGGGCATAAATCGCTTATTCGTCAGCGAAAAGTGGCGTATTATGGGAGATATGCTTTATACCTATGCGCGTGAAGAAGCGCGTGAGAATGAGGATCACGATATTGAGCCGATTATTTTTGCCAGCGATATTGATAAAGAGGCGGTTGCGCTCTCGATGGAAAACGCAAAAAGAGCAGGCGTTGACAAGTACATTAAATTCTCCGTATGCGACGCTTCAAAAGTACCGATTTTCAGTGAAAAGGGTGTCATTGTCTGCAATCCGCCGTACGGTGAAAGACTTATGGATAACACAAGCTGTGAAGCTCTTTACCGCAAAATCGGAAAGCATTTTGCAGCTTATGAAAACGCAGGAAAGTACGTCCTGACAAGCCACGAAGGGTTTGAGGAATGTTACGGAAGGCCTGCCGACAAGAAACGAAAACTCTATAATGGTATGCTAAAATGCTATTTGTATCAGTATTTTAAGTGATTT
>JAZNLD010000017.1:0-2584 GCA_045578925.1 Clostridia bacterium | reverse complement strand
CCTAATAATTATCCAACAAATTCTGCTACGCATCTTTCATATGCCGCAACAGGATCTTCGGCTGCTGTAATTGGACGACCTACAACTATGTAGTCAGAGCCTGCACTCTTTGCCTTTTCAGGTGTCATAATTCTTACCTGATCGTCTGCCGCACTGTCAGCAAAACGGATACCGGGTGTTACTGTTAGAAAATCCTTGCCGCAAACTTCCTTAACACGTGATGCTTCGTGAGGTGAACATACAACGCCGTCAAGTCCGCTTTCAGCAGCGCATTTTCCGTAATGCTCAACAACCTTTGCAAGAGGCTCGTTTATAAGAAGGTCGTTTTTCATTCTTTCCTCACTTGTAGAAGTAAGCTGTGTTACTGCAATAAGGATAGGACGAGTACCGTCTTCTTTTGTAAGACCTTCGATTGCGGCGGTCATCATTTCTTTTGTACCGAATGCGTGAAGGTTGGTCATATCTACATCAAGATTTGAAAGAACCTTCATTGATTTTTTAACTGTGTTGGGAATATCACAAAGTTTAAGGTCAAGGAAAATCTTGTGTCCTCTTTCCTTTACTTCTTTAACGATTGCAGGGCCTTCTGCGTAGAAAAGCTCCATACCTATTTTTACAAATGGTTTTCTGCTTGCATTATTGAACTTGTCAAGGAACTCAACAAGAGCCGCCTTTGAAGAAAAGTCACATGCTACGATTACATCTTTACCCATTAGTGTGCACCTCCGATAATACTTTCTAAGCTATCAATTTTATATTTGTCCATGGCTGCAGGAAGATTCTCAATAATATTCTTACAAGCGTAAGGTTCGATAAGATTTGCCGCACCAACCTCAACGGCTGTCGCGCCCGCAAGCATCATTTCAATAACATCTTCAGCAGTTGTTACACCACCCATACCGATAATAGGGATATTTACTGCCTCGTAAACTCTGTAAACCATTGAAAGGGCTACGGGGAAAATCGCACTTCCTGAAAAACCGCCCGATTTATTAAAGAGAATCGGTTTTTTACCTCTTAAATTTATGCGCATACCCAAAAGAGTATTTATCATTGCGATACCGTCTGCGCCTGCTTCTTCACAAGCTTTTGCAATTGAAACAATATCCGTAACATTGGGAGAAAGCTTCATATAAACAGGCTTCTTGGTAACTGCCTTTACTGCGCGTGTGATTTCTGCGGCACTTTCAGCACTTGTACCGAAGCTCATACCGCCGTGTTTTACATTGGGACAGCTGATGTTTACTTCAAGGATTCCTACCTCATCCTGCTTGTCCATTTTTTCACAAGTATATACATAATCCTCAAGTGAGAAACCGCTGACATTTGCAACTGCCTTTTTACCAAAGCATTTGCGGAGCTTGGGAAGTTCCTCGGAAATAACCTTATCAACGCCTGGATTCTGAAGACCCACAGCGTTGAGCATACCGCTTGAACATTCCGCAATTCTCGGAAGCGGATTTCCGTAACGGGGATCTTTAGTTGTTCCCTTAAGAGAAATGCTACCAAGAATATTTATATCATAGTATTCAGCAAACTCATAACCAAAACCAAATGTACCGCTTGCAGGAATGATAGGATTGTCAAGTTTAAGTCCGCTTAAATTTACACTTAATCTGCCCATTTTACTTCCTCCTTTTCAAGCACCGGTCCATCCTTACAAATACGCTTGTTTCCGTAAAGCGTTTCACAAGTACAACCCATACATGCACCGAATCCGCAACCCATACGCGCTTCAAAGCTGAGCTGACCGCTTGTTGTGGTGTTGTTGTAGAGTGCCTTAAGCATCATTTCGGGACCGCATGTATAAAAATATGTGTAATCAAGTTCTTTTATTGCGTCAGCTACGAAACCCTTTACGCCGTAGCTACCGTCTGCTGTAGCAACGATTGTTTCAATACCGAGCGACTTGAATTCTTCTTCATAGAAAATTTCGCTTTCTTTGTTAAAGCCAAGTACAACTGTAGGCTTTACTCCTTTTTCAAGGAGTTTTACAGCAAGCATATACATCGGGGGTACACCTGCACCGCCACCGATGAGAACAGGCTTTTCACCACTTTTTGAAAGATCATATCCGTTACCGAGACCTGTCAGTATGTCGAGTTCTTCACCTGCCGTCATATTTGCCATAACTTCTGTTCCCTTACCCACAACCTTGTATATAATCGTGAGAAGGTCATCCTTGCTGTTACATACGGAAATCGGTCTGCGCAGGAAAAATCCGTCAAGCTTGATATTCACAAACTGTCCGGGGCGTGTAATGTCACTGCAATCGCCCTGAAGCACCATTTCATATGTAATGTCCGCAAGTTTTTTATTTGAAACTATTTTAAAAATACTTTGCTTCATTTTATCATTCCTCCCAAGCAAGATTTCCGTTTGCGAATGTCATTTTGCATTTTGCAAAAACCTTCTCCCCTTTAAACGGAGTGCTTTTTCCCATTGACAAGAATTCATCGGGATTTATTTCGTATTCTTCGTCAAGATTGAATACTGTAAAGTCGGCCTTCTCGCCAACTTTAATAACTTCTTTGCCGAGAGCAAAGCGTTTTCTGGGATTTTTGCTCATAAGATTTATGAGATG
>JAZNLD010000016.1:0-14241 GCA_045578925.1 Clostridia bacterium | reverse complement strand
GATTATACACTATTATAATACACCCTAAAGGCGTTTATTTCAAGAAGTTTTTTTATTATATAATAAATTTATTCTTCTTTTTCTTCTTTTGGTTCAATCGGTTCGGGATTGATTGAACGTCTGTATGTCGGATTTTCGTGTTTTAGATTTATGTATCCTGACTGCGGATTCTGGAGACTTTCAAGAATTGAGCCGAAGCATTCCATCTTGTAGCCGAGTTTATCGGTGTTTCCGATTGCAACACACAAATCCATTGTCCTGAAATAAAACTTTATATCTGTAATATCCGACATATCAATTTCGCGGATGTCAAACACATAACCGTACTTTGAAAATTCGTGAAGGCAGGCAATTAGTGCCTCAAGCTGTGTTTCATTTTCGGCGGAAATTATCTTTCCTACTTTGTATTTAACATTTTTCATTCCTTTAATAAGGGGGTAGTCGGGAATTTTTACCTTTTTTCCACCGTCGGTGCCATCATTTATATCGATGCATCTGCCGTCGGCAGTAATGATGACAAATCCGTCTTCCGCACGCAGATATGCAACACCGACCTCCTCAACAACGCTTATTCTTACGGTTGAAGGAAGCGAGCGTTTTACCTTGACGCTGTCAATATAGCCGAGAGACATTACGTTGTCCTTTGCCTCTTTCATTGATTCTCCGAAAATATTAACACCCGTTGTGAGTCCGCTTGCCTTTACTATCTGTTCATCCTTCAGTACGGAATTACCTACGATTTCAATTTTTCTTATATTAAAGGCAGGGGTGAGCATTATAATTGCAATAAGCGATGCCACAAGCACAACCATAACCAAAAAAGCAAGGCGTTTCTTCTGGCGTCTTTTCATTTTTCTCATTATCTCCTGCCTCCTTCTCCTGTGTTATTACTTGGTTTTAATTATATCTGCACCTATTTCGCGAAGCATACTGTGAAGTTCTACATAGCCTCGTTCTATATAATGCACTCCCGAAATTTCGCTTTGCCCGTCTGCGCCGAGTGCTGCAATGGTAAGCGCCGCACCGCCGCGGAGATCCATTGCTTTTACATGAGCACCATAAAGTACCCCTCCTTTTACAACGGCTACTCTGCCGTCCTGAAGGATGTCTGCACCCATTTTTGAAAGTTCGGGAATTATTTTATATCTGCTGTCAAATATATTTTCTACAATCACACTCGTTCCCTGCGAAAAGCACAGCATCGCCATAACCGGTGATTGTGCGTCGGTAGGAAATCCGGGGTATACCTGTGTTTTTATCATATCCGCACTTTTTATTTTTTCGGGAGCTCGGATATACATTTTATCTCTGAAAAATTCTATCTTCGCTCCGCAATCACGAAGCACCGATACAATCGCACCAAGATGAGCATTTCGCACATTCAAAAGCTCAATCTCGCTTTTTGTAGTCATTGCACTGCACATAAGAGTTGCCGCTACTATTCGGTCGGGCATAACTTTATGCGAAGCACCGTGAAGATGAGCGACACCGTTTATCCTGATAAATTCTGTGCCTGCGCCTTCTATATCTGCACCCATTTTATTCAGAAATTCACACATATCTGCTATTTCAGGTTCTTTGGCCGCGTTTGATATAGTCGTTTCGCCGCGCAGACAAACCGATGCTAAAATAACATTTTCTGTCGCACCCACACTTGGAAAGCTGAGATGTATATCCGCCGAGTGCATATGGTCTGATACGGCTTCTATAAATCCGTTCTCCTCACGGATTTCAACGCCCAACTGTTTGAGCGCCTTAAGATGCAGATCTATCGGGCGGTTTCCAAGCTCGCACCCGCCGGGCGCACACAGTCTTGCTCTGCCCATTTTGGAAACGAGTGCGCCGAGAAATATTATAGAGCTACGCATTTCGCGCATCAGCTCTTCGGAAATTTCCCAGCTGTTCATCGACGAGGAGTCTATTTCAAGAACACCATCGCCAAGAGTCGTATCGCATCCCAGTTCGGTAAGAATGTGCATTGTATTTCGCACATCACTAAGTTCAGGGCAGTCAAATATTCTGCATTTGTCCCCCGCAAGAACCGATGCCGCCATTATCGGCAACACAGCATTTTTCGCGCCGTGCACACGCACCCTTCCCGACAGGGTTTTTCCACCGTTTACTATGTATTTTTCCAACCCGACACCCCCTACAACAATATAGTATGCCATAGGGGGAAGGTTTGCTATACCGACTAAAGCAAAATAACTTAAGAGGAGGGGATGTTATTTCGCTTTGGTCAGCTCCTTAATGCAATTATAAATTTTTTCGCAAGCGTCTGCAATACCGATTTTTTTGGAATTCTGCCTCATTTTTTCCAAATCTTCCGTATTTTTCAGAATTGAAGATATTTCTTCTGCTATCCTTTGTCCGCTTACTTCATTTTCAAGCACAACCCTTGCAGCACCATTTTTTTCAAGATAGCGCGCGTTGTATTCCTGATGATTATGTGCTACATAGGGGCTCGGAACAAGGACAGCCGCCTTGCCGAGTGCCGTAATTTCACTTACGGTGATAGCACCTGCTCTTCCAACAACAACATCTGCTGCGAAGAAGATTTCCTCCATATTATATATATAAGGTAAAACCTTGATGTTTTTAAGGTTTTCAATATCAATTCCTTTTTCAAGGAGAGTAGCTTTTACTTTTTCAAAATGTCTTTCGCCCGTTGACGCAATAAGATTGAATCCGCAGTTTCTGTTTTCACAAATCATCTGAAGGAGAGCCTCGTTGAGCTTTTCAGCACCAAGCGAGCCACCAAACATAAGAACAATCGGTTTTTCGTCAAAGCCGTACTGTGCGCGAAGCACATCTATATCGTGTTTTTCAAAAAGGTCAGGTCTTAACGGATTTCCTGTAAGAACAAGGCATTTCCCCTTCATCATATCTTTTGTTTCGGGGAAACTTATAGCGGTAACATCCGCTTTTCCTGCAAGCATTTTTATTGCAAGTCCGGGGAAAACATTCTGCTCGTGAATAAGTGTAGGTATTTTAAGTGCCGCCGCGGCTTTTATAACGGGAGCACACACATACCCGCCCGTACCTACAACAACATCCGGGGCAAATTCCTTTATAAGTTTTTTAGCATCACCGATACTTTTTATGTAGTTTACAAGTACTTTTATATTTTCAACACTGAGGCTGCGGCGAAGACCCATAACCTCGATAAACTTGATTTCATAACCGCACTTCGGGACAAGAGTTTTTTCAAGTCCGCGCTGTGTTCCTACGAAAAGAAACTGTGAATCAGTGTCTTTTTCTTTTATATAATTTGCAATGGCTATTGCAGGATTTATATGTCCTGCAGTGCCGCCGCCTGTGAGCAGTACACGCATATCAAAGCGCACCCTTCATTATAGTTTTTTGATTCTGCTTGTTTTGGATATATTAAGGAGAATTCCCATCCCCCACATAGTCGCAATCATTGATGAGCCTCCCGAACTGAAAAGGGGAAGCTGCATTCCCGTTGAGGGGATAAGTGAAAGCACAACGCCGATGTTGATGAGAACCTGAATTCCGACGATACAGCAAATACCGAAAGCGGTGTACATACCCATTTTATCTCTTGACTTGAGAGCTATAGACATACCACGCCATACAAAAAGAGCAAAAAGCAGTATTACTGCAACGCCACCTATGAAGCCAAGTTCTTCACATACTACTGCGTAAATGTAGTCGTTCTGTGCTTCGGGAAGATAGCGGTATTTCTGTCTTGACTGACCAAGACCGAGTCCGAAAAGGCCACCGCTTCCTACCGCGAAAAGAGACTGAATAATCTGCCAGCCGATACCCTGCTTATATTTAAACGGGTCAATATATGCTTTTATTCGGTCCATTCTGTAGCCTGCCATGGATATAGCAACTATTATCACTGCACCAAGTCCGCCTGCACCGATGGTTATAAGTCTTTTTGAAAGGCCGCCGATGATGAGCATTGATGCACCGATGAAACCGATTACAAGCATAGCCGAAAGGTGTCTTTGCAAAAGACAGGTAAAACAAAGTATGATAAGCACAAGTGTTGCTGTCTTCATATTTTTTACATTCGTTGATATGTTCTGTGTTTCGGGTCTTGAGAGGAATGTTGCATAATAAAGCACAAGTGCATATTTTGCAAATTCTGACGGCTGGAAACTGATAAATCCAAGTGAAATCTGTCTTGTAGCACCGTGGGAAACGATACCGAACATAGGAACGATTGCCATTACGGCGATTGCTATTATTATAATCTTTTTATAATGTCTGGCATATATATGATAGTCCCAATTCGCACCGATAAGCAGTGCAAGTACGCCGATTGCCAGATTTCCGCCCTGTTTTATAAGCGTACGGATTATTCCACCTTCTGCAGCTTTGGGCGAACTTGCTGAAAAGAGCATAACAAAGCCGAAGAGCGCAATTACCATTATTAAGATTAGAAGCAAAAAGTCAACCTGACCTGTTTTTTCCTTCATCGGAATTTTGCTCTTCATTTTTGTTCCTCCTTAATTTTTAATATTCTATCACAGTGCGATATAACAAAGCACGCAAAGAAGCAAAGTTATCACGGAGAAAACCGCTACAACTTTTGTTTCCTTCCATCCGCACATTTCAAAGTGATGATGTACGGGAGCCATTTTGAATACGCGCTTTTTTGTTTTCTTGTATACGCCAACCTGAATTATTACGCTGAGCGCTTCAAAAAGAAATACGAAAGCGGCGATAATGATGAAAAATTCCATTCCTGCACTGATTGCCACCGCGGAAATTATACCGCCTATGAAAAGACTTCCCGTATCTCCCATAAATACTTTTGCGGGGTATGCGTTATAGATAAGAAAACCTAAAAGCCCGCCTGCAAGAGCGCCTGAAACGGCACTTCCCTCCGATTGAAGCGAAGCTGTTGCGAGTGCAAAAAAGATTGCAATAATACTTCCTACACTTGCGGCAAGGCCATCAAGACCGTCGGTAAGATTTGCGCTGTTTGTTGTAGCAAGAAGCACAAGCATTACAAACGGAATATAGAAAAGCCCAAGGTTGAGTTCAATATCTGTAAAAGGTATTTTTGTCGCGCTCTGTCCGAGTGCAAAATACAAAAACACCGCGTAAGCAAGGCTTACGATTGTTTGTGCAAGGAATTTCTCTTTTGCGGAAAATCCCTTGTTGCGTTTTTTTACAACCTTGATATAGTCATCAATAAACCCAATGACACCGAAAAGCACACCGCAAAGAAGTATTGCACCACCACGCACATCACGCACAAAGAAAAGTGATGCTATAACCGTTGCGACAATAAATGCTATACCGCCCATAGTGGGAGTACCCTGTTTTTTACCGTGCCATGTAGGACCATCCTCAAGAATTGTCTGTCCGAATTTAAGTTTTCTCAAAAACGGAATCAAAAAGGGCTCTGCTATTGCTGTTATTATAAAGCTTATTATACACGCTTTTATCCACATAGTTTGTTACCTCTTTTTTAAGACTTATGCCATATCCACAAGAATTTCTTTGATAACTTCACGTTCATCAAAGTCATGCTTTATATGGTCAATTTCCTGATATGTTTCATGCCCCTTTCCTGCAAGGATAATTATATCGTCAGCTTCGGCAATCTCTATTGCGTGCTTTATAGCCTCGCGTCTGTCGGTGATTACGGTATGATTTTCCTTTTTCATACCGACAAGAATATCCTTTATTATGTCTTCGGGGGCTTCACATCTGGGGTTATCGCTTGTAACTATTGCGATGTCAGAAAGCTCTTCCGCAACTGCACCCATTTTCGGACGTTTTGTCGCATCTCTGTTACCGCCGCAACCGAAGAGTGTTATCACGCGGGCTTTCGCAAACGCTCTTACCGCGGAGATGATGTTCTGAAGTCCGTCAGGTGTGTGAGCATAGTCTATTATCATAATGTAGGGTGTATTTGTACGAACAACCTCTATTCTGCCCTTGACGCTTTTCGCGAGGACAAGCCCCTTTTGAATATCCTCTGTTTCCATTCCGATGTTCATGCAGGCACATATAGCCGCAAGAGCATTGTATACAGAGAATTCACCGGGGATTCCGAGACGCATTTTTACGTTTTCGCCGTTTTGTTTTATGTCAAAAATTACGCCACGGCCGCTCATTTCTATATTTTCCGCATGGACGATAGAATCTTTTTTGATTGAATATGTCAGAACATTTCCCTTTGCTGCATTTACAAACATATCCGCATAGTCGGAATCAAGATTTATTGCACACGATTTGCTGACTTCAAAGAGCTTTGATTTTGCGCGGGCGTAGTTATCCATAGTCTTGTGGAAATCAAGGTGATCCTGGGTTACATTTGTAAGAACTGATGTTTCAAACTCAACACCATACACACGGTCAAGCTCAAGAGAATGGCTTGAAACCTCCATAACTACATACTCGCCACCGCTTTGTGCCATTTTATCAAAAAGCTCAAAAAGGTCAAGAGATTCGGGAGTAGTGCGGCTGCTTTCAACCACTTCGTCACCGACAATTGTCTGGTTTGTTCCTATAAGGTCGCAACGGAGTCCCTTCATCATCAGAATCTGTCTTATAAGATACGATGTTGTAGTTTTTCCGTTTGTACCTGTAATTCCTATTATTTTAAGCTTTCTTTCAGGGTGCCCGTAAAACTGTGCGCCACACATTGCAAGTGCACGTCTGGAATCCTTCACCCTTACATATGTGAAATCTCCATTGATGTCGTCCTCACCAAGAACTGCCACCGCGCCGTTTGCAAGGGCGCTTTCAATATATTTATGTCCGTCAGTTTCAAACCCTCTGATTGCGACAAAAAGATAACCTTCCTTAACCTTTCTTGAGTCGTAGGCAATACCTTTTATTTCAACATTCGGGTTTTTTGAAATCTCACATTCAATTGTGTTTACAAGTTCTTTCAGTGTCATTTCATACCTCCGTCAGTTTGTTTCGCGCTTGACGAATTTTACATAGACTGCCGTTCCTTCCACAACTTCGGAATTTGCTCCCGGACTTTGTGTTACTGCAATATAGTCTGCTGAGCTTGCGTCGGCAGGGGATGATGAATCAAGTTTCATCACAAGCTTCGCGTTTTCTATCGCGGTCTTCGCATTCTGATAATTCATACCAACTACATTGGGAACGATTACTGTGCCTTTCTTTTCCTCGGCCTGGGTATAGGCGATAACAACGCTTCCCTTGTGGAGTTTTGTTCCTGCTTCAGGAACCTGACTGCCGATCTTTTCGGCGCTTCCCTTGGGATTGATTTTAAGTCCGATTGCATCAAGCTTCTGAAGAGCTTCATTAACCGTAAGCCCCACGATATTTGGAACTGTGACAGATATTTTTTCTGCGTTTTCCTCGGTGTACTGGGGCTCGTATCCGAGATAGGGAAGAACATCTTCGAAAATTCTTCCTACTGCCGGTGCCGCAATAGCACCACCACCTGTAGAACCTGCAGTAGGTTCATCAAGCAGAAGAAGACACACAAGCTGAGGATTGTCAGCAGGTGCAACGCCAACGAATGACGCAATATATTTTTCACTTCCTCGCGGAAGTTTTTCACTTGTTCCTGTTTTTCCGCCGATACGGAATCCTTCTACATAACCGCCTTTACCTGTTCCTTCTGCAACTACACGTTCCATCAAACCGCGCATAATTTCACTTGTCTGCGCTGAAATAACATTTCGCACAAGTTCAGGTTCAAAGTTCTGTGTTATCTTTCCGTTTACATCGGTATATGCTTTTATAATTCTGGGTTTCATCAGGTTTCCGCCATTTACAACGGCTGAAACTGCACTGATAATCTGGAGAGGAGTTACTGTAAATGTCTGGCCGAATGATGATGTTGCAAGGTCTACACTTCCGAGCTTGCTGTGGAATGTTCCGGCAGATTCACCGGGGATTGTGAAGCCTGTTTTTTCGGTAAGTCCGAACGCTTTAAAATATTTTTCGAAGTTTGTCGCACCGAGTCTTGAACCAAGCTCCATAACGAAAGGATTACACGAATTCATAAGTCCCTGCGCAAAGGTCTGTTGACCATGACCTGCGTGCTGCCAGCAGTGAATCTGTCGATTTGCTACCTGGCGCACACCACTGCACGAAAATACGTCGGTGGTTTTTGCGACACCTTCTTCAAGTGCTGCAGATGCCACGATTGTCTTGAATGTAGAACCGGGTTCGTAAGAGTCAACAACGGCCTTATTACGCCACATTTTCGTAACGGCAGCGGAATAAGCTTTGTCGTATGCTTCGCCTTCAAGTTCAAGCGCATCAAGCTGTTCCAGAAGAAGCTGGTCATTTATAACACGAGGCTCGTTAAGGTCGTATGTCGGAACTACCGCCATAGCAAGAATTTCACCCGAGTTGGGGTCCATTACGATTGCCGCACCGCCGTTGCCGAGAAGGTTTTCCTCATACGCCTGCTGCAGATGTTTTTCGGTATATCGCTGTATTGTTTCATCAATGGTAAGGACTACGCCTTTTCCGTCCTGCGCCTCAATGTAATTTTCGTATTTGTAGGGCATTTCGTTATTTGCAACGTCCTTTGCTGCAACGATTCTGCCGTCAGTTCCGCGAAGCTGTGTATCAAGGACATTTTCAAGACCTTCAAGGCCCTGATTATCGCTACCTGTAAATCCAATAACCTGAGCTGCGAGTGATCCGTAGGGATAATAACGTTTTGAGTCCTCCTCAAAATAGATGCCTGTTATGTTTTTCTCACGAAGAAGGTCAGCTTTACTTTTTTCAACCTGTTTTGCAATAACAACAGACTGCATCTTTACTCGTTTAAGCTGTTCACGGACATGTTGTTCGTCCACTTCAAGAATTTCAGTCAGCGCCGCAACAACTTCTTCACCGGTGTTGAACTGATCAATCTGTTTGGGGTTGATTGTAACACGTTCTGCCGAAGCACTTTGTGCAAGCACCTTCATATTTCTGTCGTAGATACTTCCTCTTTTTGCGGTAATTACGCTGTCGCGGGTCTGCTGTTCTGCGGCAAGTTTGCTGTATTCTGCACCACGGACAAACTGTATCCACGCGAGCCTTATGACAAGGAGAAGAACGCCTATAAAAAACAGTGCCATCATAAACCTTATTCTCTTTTTAACGGTTACCGTATTCATTACGCGACTCTCCTTTTTTCCAAATTTTGACGTTTTTAAAAAACACAAAAAGGGATATGGCAAAATTTATCATAGCCACTTCCCTTTATTATATTAGTATAAGTATTCCAGTATGACCGATACACGATTTATAAATGCAGCAAATGCGCTCGGTTCTTCTGCTTTCAGAACCTCGCCGTTATCAGTGTTTCCGAGCGAAATATACTTCACCTGAGTTTTCAGCGGAGGTCTTAAACCAAGACGCTCTGCCTCTTTTTCGATTCTTTTCGGGTCCATATCACCCTCTGCATGAACCTTTGTTTCTACTACCTTCGCGCTGATAAGTTCAAGTTCTTCTCGTGCTGCGGAGAGCTTGTTATACTCTTGTGTAATTGTCGCGTATCTGAAAAGCACCGTGAATGCCATCACGAATGTAAGAAGGATAGCTGATACAACTCTTTTCTTCATACGGACAATTTTTCTCGCAGATGAGTTTCTGCTTGTCCTTTTTTCATGCACACGCTTCTTGGGTGCGTCGGCTGTGTAATATTCAGTTTTCAACGCATTTGAACCGTGTGTATACATCAGGTTGTTCTCCCATTAAAGTATTTTTTCAATCGTTCTGAGCTTGCTGCTTCGTGCTCTGGGGTTTTCGTTAAGTTCTTTTTCAGAAGGAACAAGGGGTTTTTTCATTACACTTTTAACCATCGGCTTTTGTCCGCATACGCATACGGGGAATTCCTTGGGGCAAGTGCACCCCTTTCCAAGAGCCGCGAATGTCTGCTTTATAATTCTGTCCTCAAGGCTATGGAATGTTATAACACTCATTCTGCCGCCTTTTTTAAGAAGTTCTGCACCGTCGCGTACTGCCTGCTCTAAAATAGCAAGTTCACCGTTAACCTCAATCCTGATTGCCTGAAATGTTCTTTTCGCAGGATGGGGGCCGTCCTTTCTCGCTGAAAGGGGGATTGCCGCTTTTATGATGTCAACTAATTCAAATGTTGTTTCGATGCTTTTCTTCTCTCTGTGTTCAATGATGAAATTTACTATTCTGCTTGCCCAGCGTTCCTCTCCGTAGGTGGAGATTATTCTGAAAAGATCTTCGGATGAATATGTATTTACTATATCACGTGCGGTGAGGGTGTCGCGGTTGTCCATACGCATATCAAGTGGCGCATCGTGCATATATGAGAATCCGCGCTCCGGCTCATCAAGTTGGGGAGAGGATACTCCCAAATCCGCAATGATACCGTCAAGTTTTTCTATTCCAAGGTTTTTTGCTATATTTTTTATGTTCGAGAAGTTGTCGTGCACAGGAATGAAATCCTGTCCTTCAAAACGCTTTTTAGCATTTTCAATGGCGGTAATGTCACGGTCAATTCCGATTACCTTTCCGCCACGCTCTAAAATAAGCGAGGTATGTCCGCCGCCACCCAATGTAAAATCAGCATATACGCCGCCCTTTTTAACATCAAGGCTGTCCACGGTTTCATTCAGTAGCACTGTAACATGGTTAAATTCCACGGTTACTCCTCCTGTTAGAAGCTGATTTCTTCAAGGCTTTCTGCTGCTTCTTCAACAGTCATTTCTTCTTCATTCTGAGAATATTCAAGCCAACGCTGAGCATCCCAGATTTCAACGCGCTTGCTTACACCGATAATTACAACCTCTTTTGAAAGGCCTGCATATTCACGGTGAGGCTGGGTTATCAAAACCTTTCCCTGTTTATCGGGTTCTGCCTCGGCAGCTCCTGAAAGGAAAGTTCTCTGTAAGTAACGTGCACTCTTCTGATTAGACGGAAGTTTTGAAAGACTTGCTGAAAGCTCTTCCCACTCGCCCATGGGGTAAACAAACAAGCATCCTTCAAAGCCGTTGGTGATGATGAATTGTTCACCGAGCTGTTCGCGGAATTTTGCGGGGATGATAACTCGTCCCTTTGAATCAATATTGTGTGAGTATTTGCCCAAGAACATTCAAATCACCTCCACTTTCTTGCACTTTGATACACTTTCCTACACTTTGAGTATATTTTACTATAATTCAAGAGGGATTGCAATACTTTTTTAAAAAATTTTTCGGAGTTTCGGTAATTTTTTACCGAGCCTGGAACATTATCTATATATGGTAAAACCAGCATTTTCCACCACTATATTTTGTGAAAGAATTTTATTTTTTAAAAATATTTTGTTTCAAGGTTGTTAAATGTATGAAAAGTTTTGATTCAGACACAAAATTCACTTGCTTTTTTGCCGATTTTATATTATAATTCTCAATGTTGGGTAGATAAGCTAAAAACGATGCAAGAATGTGTCACATCCGCTTTTAATTATTTACAAACATAGTGACATCCTACCGTGTGAAAACTCAACAAAACTTAATAATTTAATTTCGGGGTGTAGCGCAAAAATGTAGCGCGCCTGCTTTGGGTGAGGTCGCGAGCGCGTCCGGTGGACGAGGAAGCGAGCGTAGCGAAGCGTAGCGGTCAAAATTGCGAGAGTGCAACGAACAAGCAATTTTGAGAACCGCAAGTGGCGGCGAAGCCGAGGATGCCGCGGCAACCTGCTTATAATGTTTCAACAAAACTTAATAATTTAATTTCGGGGTGTAGCGCAGCTGGTAGCGCGCCTGCTTTGGGAGCAGGATGCCGCAGGTTCAAGTCCTGTCACTCCGACCATAAAAAGACAGTTGGTGCTTTAGCATCGGCTGTCTTTTAATTATTGGAAAGGACTTGAACCCGCGGTGTGCGAGCAAAGCAGGTCTGCTTTGGGCAACGAACACGACCGCGTCCAGCGGACGATGAAGGGAGTGTGAGTTGCGATAGCGGTAGACAGATGGCAAGGTGGCTTTGCCGCCGAAGGCAGATGTCGGGCACCGCTACGAGGGGTTTGACCACTGCGCCAAACGTGAGTGTAGAAATTTCCTGTAAACAACAAAAAGACCAAGGTCATCGACCTTGGTCTTTCCTTTTTTCCCTATTTTAATTATTCTGCCATTGCTTCAATACGGCGAACACCGCTTGAGCTTGATTTTTCTTTAAGAATCTTGAATGTTCCGAGTTTAGAAGTGTTTTCTACATGAGGGCCTGTACAGATTTCTTTTGAAACATCGCCGATTGTGTAAACCTTTACAACATCGGGGTATTTATCGATGAATTCGTGTTCTGCACCTTCTTCAACAGCCTTCATCTTGGGCATTTCTTCCCACTTAACTTCAATAGATTCCTTGATCCATGAATTGATAAGATCTTCAATACTCTTGAGTTCTTCGTCTGTGAGCTTGTGGTCACAGTTGAAGTCAAATCTGAACTTGTCTTCAGAAATCTTTGAACCGCGCTGATGTGTATCGGGAGAAATAACTTTCTTGAGTGCTGCATTGAGAAGATGTGTTGCTGTATGATGCTTGATAGTAGCTTCTGTAGTTTCTTCAAGACCACTCTTCATAACATTCTTTGCTACAGAACGGCTCTTGTCCTGATGTTCCTTGAATGCCACATTGAATGCGTCAACATCAACTTCAAAACCGTTTTCTGCCGCCATTTCAACAGTGAGTTCAATCGGGAAACCGAAAGTATCATAAAGACGGAAGCTTGTAGCGCCATCCATCATTTTGCTGCCGTTTGCGGTAAGAGATGCAAGAACCTTATTAAGCTCCTTCATACCTTTTTCAACTGTGTTTGCAAACTTGTTACATTCTTTTGTAAGTTCAGCAAGAATGAAGTCTGTGTTAGCAACAAGAAGCGGGTATGCTTCTGCATATATATCGTTTATATAGATAAGGCTCAAATCCTTGAGATTTTCTGTACCGAGGTTAAGAGAGCGCGCATATCTTACTGCACGACGGATAAGACGACGGAGGATATAGCCCTGACCGATGTTTGAGGGAGTAAGCTTCGCTTCGTCACCGATAAGCATTGTTGCTGTACGGATATGATCAGCAACGATACGCATTGCTTTTGTGATTTCTTCGTCTTCCTTATACTTTTTCTGTGACTTTTCTTCAAGGTATGCAATAGCCTTTTCGAAAACGTCTGTACGATATACATCGTAAGTGCCGTTAAGGAATGCAAGAATTCTTTCAAGGCCCCAGCCTGTATCAACATTTTTCTTGCTGAGTTCAACAATCTGACCGTCCTGCTTCTTTTCGTACTGCATAAATACATCGTTACCGAGTTCTATGTATTTACCACAGTCGCAACCGGGACGACAATCGGGTCCGCAAGGTGCACAGTCATTGATGTAGAACATTTCGCTGTCAGGACCACAGGGACCATATTCAAGACCCCACCAGTTATCGTCAGCGGGAAGGAAATAGATGTTTTCAGGCTTGAAACCTGAAGCTATACGGCACTGCGCAGTTTCTGTATCGCGGGGAGCGTTCTCGTCACCTTTAAATACAGTTGCAGCAAGTTTATCGGGTGTAAAACCGAAAACCTGAGTGAGAAGTTCATAGCTCCACTGTGTACGTTCTTTCTTGAAATAATCGCCGAGTGACCAGCTACCCATCATTTCAAAGAATGTAACGTGTGATGTATCACCAACAGAGTCAATATCGTTAGTTCTTACACAGCCCTGAACATTGTAAAGGCGTGTGCTTCCTGAAGGATGAGGCGCACCGAGAAGGTAAGGCATAAGAGGCTGCATACCCGCTACATTAAAGAGAACGCCTGTTGCGCCATCAGAAATAAGAGAAACTGTGCCTGCGTCGGCATGTCCTCTTTCCTTATAAAACTCTTTCCATGCTACTCTGAGTTCTTTTGAGGTTAAGTTTTTCATTTTTATTCCTCCATACAGTTTAAATTCTGTAATTTTATACTTCGACGGATTACCGAGTATTTTAACACATCGAAAGCGGAAATCCACCTCTGAAAATCAGGATTCGGATTTTTCACCTTCGGTTAACCATAATATTATACATTATTCCAATGTATTTTGTCAACAAAAGCCAAGAGAAATATCTCTTGGCTTTTTGTACGATTGTCAATGATGGGTGACACTTTTCTTAAAAATAAAAAGTTTCACTCCAAACTTTCTCTTGTCAAGGTGGAACTGCAGCGCAGTCTTACCTTGACAAAGGACATATAATATAATATTTGGAGGGCGTAAGCAAAGCTTTGCTTTACGCCTTAGCTACTTACATCACACCTAAATAGTTGTTTAAGATTTTATTT
>JAZNLD010000015.1:0-5312 GCA_045578925.1 Clostridia bacterium | reverse complement strand
TAGCCGAGTGCGATTTTCGTAGTAACCTTTGCAATCGGGTAACCTGTAGCCTTACTTGCAAGTGCAGATGAACGGGAAACACGGGGATTAACCTCGATAACTGCATATTCAAAACTGTCGGGATTAAGTGCGAACTGACAGTTACAGCCACCTTCAATCTTAAGCTCTGTAATAATATCAAGTGCTGCCTTGCGGAGCATTGAGTATTCCTTGTCTGAAAGTGTAGCAGCAGGAGCAACAACGATACTGTCGCCGGTGTGAATACCAACAGGGTCAAGGTTTTCCATTGAACAGATTGTAATAGCGTTTCCTGCGTGGTCACGCATTACTTCAAATTCTACTTCCTTCCAACCGTAAATGTACTTTTCAATAAGTACCTGTGTGATGGGAGAAAGTGTAAGACCATTATTTGCAATTTTAGCAAGTGTGTCGCGGTCATACGCAACACCGCCGCCTGCACCACCAAGTGTGAAAGCAGGACGAACGATTACGGGATAACCGATTTTTTCTGCAATGCTAAGACATTCGTCAACTGTATTTGCAATGTCGGAGGGAATACATCCCTGACCGATTTTAAGCATTGTTTCCTTGAAAAGCTCACGGTCTTCCGCACGGTCAATAGCCTCTGCGTTTGTACCGATAAGTTTAACGCCCATTTTGTCAAGGTAGCCTTCCTTATCAAGCTGCATCGCAATAGTAAGGCCTGTCTGTCCGCCAAGTGATGCAAGAAGACTGTCGGGGCGTTCCTTTTCAATAATTCTCTTGATTGTATCTGTTGTAAGAGGCTCAAGATAAATTTCATCAGCAAGAGCCTTATCTGTCATAATTGTAGCGGGGTTGGAGTTAACAAGGACTATATTAACGCCCTCATCACGAAGAACACGGCATGCCTGCGCGCCTGCGTAGTCAAACTCAGCAGCCTGTCCGATTACGATCGGTCCTGAACCGATAACGAGTACCTTTTTGATGTCTTTATTCTTCGGCATTAGTTCTTACCTCCAATCATTTCAAAATATTTGTCGTAAATGAAACCTGTTTCGTTAGGTCCTTCGCCCTCAATAAGAGCAAACTGAATTGAAACAGCATCCTTACCTGTATATTCAATACCCTCAACGCTCTTATCATTAAGGTTTTCGTAAGTAACCTTTGCAAAGTCGGGGAGAGTAGAAGCTGTAACAGCGTAGTTGTGATTCTGCAGCGTGATGTATACTCTGCCGCTTTCAATCTGTTTTACAGGCTGATTTGCGCCGTGGTGTCCGTGATGGAGCTTTTCACACTTTGCGCCGTTTGCCATTGCAAGTAGCTGATGACCAAGTCCTGTTGCAAGAATGGGCTTCCTGCCAAATACCTTTTTGATTTCTTCGGCAATATCCTTGCAGTCATCGGGATTTCCGGGACCGTCTGAAAGATAGATTGCATCGTACTTTGAAAGCTCGTCCGCCTTGGTGCTGCAGGGGAGAACATCCACACTTGCACCGCGTGAAGCAAGTGCATTTACTGCGCTTTTCTTTGTACCGAGGTCAAGGAGTGCAATTTTAACCTTGCCTTCGCCGACTGTATATTTTTCCTTTGTTGAAACTTCGCAAACTGCATCTTTTGTTTCAGGCAGTGTAATCTTCTTATCTGCGGGGGCAGTTGTTGTGATTTTTGCCGCCATTGTTCCTTCTTCGCGGATAATTTTCGTGATTTCACGTGTGTCAATGTCGCATATGCCAACAATTCCCTGCTCTTTAAGGAAGCTGTCAAGCGTTCCTTCCGTGCGGAAGTTTGAGGGAACTTCGCACATTTCACGAACAACATAACCCTTTGCATAAATTTTGTCGCTTTCCATATCGGAATAAATCATTCCGTAGTTACCGATAAGCGGAAATGTCTGCACAAGAATCTGTCCGTAAGAAGCAGGATCGGTAAGTGCTTCGATATAACTTCCCATAGTAGTTGAGAAAACTATTTCGCCGACAGTTTCGCCCTCGGCACCGATTGAAGTGCCCTCGAAAACAGTGCCGTTCTCAAGAATTAAATATGCTTTCATAAAACCAAGCCTTTCCAAATGTATAGTCAAAAATTGTAAACCTAATTACGCCATTAACTTAACCATAACGGCTTTCTGTGCATGAAGTCTGTTTTCCGCTTCTTCGAAAATTTCATCAGCATGCTGTTCAATAATTTCTCCTGTGATTTCTTCGCCACGGTGTGCGGGAAGACAGTGAAGAACCATAGCACCGTCATTTGTAACTTTCATAAGTTCGGAATTTATCTGATAATCCTTGAAGATTTTTGCTCTCTTCTCGGATTCTTCTTCCTGACCCATAGATGCCCATACATCAGTGTAAAGGACGTCGGCATTCTTTGCAGCCTCTTTGATGTCGGGAGTGCAGGTGAATTTGCCGTTTTCACTTGCCCACTTCATAATTTCAGCATCGGGTTCGTAACCTTCAGGGCACGCGATTGAAACTTCCATACCCATCTTGATACCGCCTACGATAAGTGAGTTTGCCATATTGTTACCATCACCTACATAGCACATTTTAAGACCTTCAAGATTGCCCTTCTTTTCACGGATTGTCATAAGGTCGGCAAGCACCTGACAGGGATGACAGTAGTCAGTAAGACCGTTTATTATCGGGATATTACCATAGGAAGCAAAATCTTCTACTTCTTTCTGCTCAAAAGTACGGATCATAATACCATCAAGGAATCTTGAAAGTACGCGTGCAGTATCCTGAACAACTTCTCCACGACCGATCTGCAAGTCACGGGGAGAGAGGAAAAGTGCACTGCCGCCGAGGTCAAACATACCAACCTCAAAAGATACACGGGTTCTTGTAGAAGACTTCTGGAAAATCATACCGAGAGTCTTGCCCTTTAAGAGATGGTGCTCAATTCCGTTTCTTTTTTCGTATTTAAGTTTATCAGCGAGGTCGAGGATTTCTACAATCTCGTCCTTGCTTAAATCAGCGAGTTTCAAAAAGTGTTTCATTATTTGCATGCCTCCTTAATTACTTCAAGTGCTTTTTCAAGCTGATGTGTTTCTATATTAAGCGGGGGAAGAAGTCTTACCTTATCTTTTGCGGTAAGGACCAAAACGCCATTATCCTGACAATAGCTTACAACTTCCTTTGCCTCTTTTACTGTTTTAATACCTATCATAAGGCCGAGTCCTGAAATTTCTTCAACACCCTGTGCACCATTTAAGGTGTCGCGGATAAGCTGTGCCTTCTTATCAACTTCGCCAAGGAAATCGTCGGTAAGTCTACGAAGAACGCTTATCGCACCACTGCAACAAACAGGGTTTGCACCGAATGTTGAACCGTTAAGACCGGGAGTGAAAATATCCTTAACCTTTTCGCCAAGCATTGTAGCACCGATGGGAAGTCCGCCACCAAGTCCCTTTGCAGTAGATACTACGTCGGGCATAATGCCGTAATGCATATATGCGTAAAGTTTTCCTGTTCTGCCGTTGCCTGTCTGCACTTCGTCGGCAATCATGATTAAATCATTCTCTTTGCAAAGGCGGGCAATTTCAGAAACGAAATCCTGCTCAAGAGCACATACACCGCCTTCACCCTGCACAAGTTCAAACATAATCGCACAACATTTATTGTTTTTAACTGCTTCGCGAAGTGCTTCAATATCATTTGGGGGAGTATGAACAAATCCTTCGGTCAGAGGCAGGAATTCCTGATGGAAGTTATCCTGACCTGTCGCCGCAAGGGTTGTATGCGTTCTGCCGTGGAAACTCTTTTCAAGAGTTATGATTGTGTAGTAATCAGCGCCTTTATTGAGTGCACCATATCTTCTTGCAACCTTGATTGCAGTTTCGTTTGCTTCCGCACCTGAATTGGAGAAGAAAACATTTTTCATTCCTGTACGGTTGCAAAGCATTTCTGCAAGGTCAGCGCAGGGAGCAGTATAATAAAGGTTTGATGTGTGAGCAAACTTATCAAGCTGTGTTTTTACCGCAGTTACCCATTCTTCGTCACAAGCACCGAATGTATTTACCGCAATACCGCTTCCAAGGTCAATATATTCTTTGGAGTCGCTACCTGTAAGAATTGAACCTTTACCGCCTGTGATTTCAAGCGGAAAGCGCCCGTAAGTAGGTGCGACATACGCCTTATCTTTTTCAAAAGTGTTCATTTTTTCACTCCTTATATATCCCAAATTACGGTGCAAACACAAGGATTGCACCGTAAGTAAAAATCACAATTACTCCCCGCGTACAAACATAGTACCGATACCCTCGTTGGTAAGAGTTTCGATAAGAATAGAGTGGGGGATTCTGCCGTCAATTATAAATACTTTTCTTACACCGCTGTTGATTGCATCAATACAACACTCAACCTTGGGAATCATGCCACCGGAAATAACACCCTCCTCAATGAGAGCAGGAGCTTCGCTGGTATAAATTTTTGAAATAAGTGTAGAGGGGTCATCCTTATCACGAAGAATACCCTCAATATCAGTCATTGAAATAAGACTTTCTGCACCAAGGATTCCGGCAATCTTTGCAGCAGCAGTGTCGGCATTGATGTTATAAACATTACCCTCTTTATCGCAACCTACTGTTGAGATAACGGGAATATAACCCTTTTCAAGAACATCAGTAATAGGAGCAACATTGACATTTGTTATTTCTCCCACATAACCAAGTTCGGGATTGAGAACTTCAGCCTCAATCATATGTCCGTCAATACCGCACAGACCGATGGCATTACCACCCTTGTGATGGAGGAGGTTTACAAGGTTCTTATTAACCTTACCTGCAAGAACCATCTGTACGATGTCAACGGTTTCTTTATCAGTAACACGAAGACCATTGACAAACTCACTCTTTTTGCCGACCTGGTTAAGCATCTGTGTGATTTCGGGACCGCCGCCGTGAACAAGCACAACCTTGATACCGATAAGTGACATAAGAACTATATCCCCCATAACGGCGTCTTTGAGTTCGTCGTTAATCATAGCGTTTCCACCGTATTTAACAACGATTATTTTGTTGTTGTATTTTTGAATATAAGGAAGAGCTTGTGTAAGCACTTCGGCTCTCTGAGCGTTTGTCATAGTCTTTTCCTCCAAATTTTCAATGCATAATGCAAAATGCACAATGCAGAATTGTATGAGTAATCAATCCAAATTATTATGTGCGGTAATCGCCGTTGATTTTTACATAATCGTAAGTCAAATCGCAGCCCCAGGCAGTAGCCTCCGCTTCACCGTCGTTAAGGTCGATTATGATATTGATATCTTTTTCAAGAAGAACTTCTTTGGCAACTTCTTCGGAGAAATCAACACCTGCGCCGTTTTTACAA
>JAZNLD010000014.1:0-3029 GCA_045578925.1 Clostridia bacterium | reverse complement strand
CTGCAAAACCCCAGAAATCATAATGGGGATTGCAAACGCAATGATAATTTTCAATATATTTCCCTGGGTCATATCAACTGTTCTTTTTTTCATAATGTCAAACTCTTCTTTCAGATTTGGTTTCTCTGCCTTCATTATGCGCCTCACCACCCTTGATGTCAAGGACTATTTCGATATATTTTAGGTCATTTTTTGACTTAATGAAAAATGATGTTCAGATATGGCGAAAACTTCTTATTCCGCAAAGCACGTTTTGACAAAAAGTGCCTTCTTTAAGTGCTAAAATTTTATATAAGATTTTTGAAAGGATGATTTACCAATGAGCAGCTTTTCGCCAAAGCCTCTTTTAAAACGAAGCAGTAAAAAACGAAAATTTTCTGACAAAACGAAAGGAAATATGAAAAAACTCATACTATCAAGAACGCTCCTTGAATGTCTGTGCGCATTTTTACTTTCACGGACAGCTCTTATAGGTGGTGCTTCCCCTCTTGGTCTTGCATTTTTCGCGGCTAATTTTCCTATAAATGCCTCGTACCCGTGTGCGATTGCACTTGTTCTGGGGCTCCTTTTTTCGGGAAAGGGAATTCTTTCTGTCGGGAAATACATAATCTCCATAATTCTGTTTTCGCTTATCTGGGAAAGGTTTTTACCAGATAAGCATAAAAACTCACGCATTTCCGCAATTCTTATGCCGATTTGCCTTATGGGTTCGGGGACATTCCTGCTTTTTGCTGACATCACATTCGGCGGATATCCACTTATGTATGACAGTATGATTTTAATTATAGAATGTGCAACTATGTGGCTTTTTGCAAGGGCATTCAATGTCGCACTCGGCCTTTTTTCAAACATTCTTGTAAGGCGTAGTCTTACCGCTGAAGAAACTGTATCTGTCGCTCTTTTTGCAGGCGGGGTGCTTTGCGGTCTTGGCGGCTTCGGTGTCGGCGGATTTTTCTCGCTTACAGGGACTTTGTGCGTGTTCTTTGTCCTTTTGTTTGCGCTTCGTTTCGGCAGTCTTGAAGGATGTACCGCAGGAATTATTATGGGCGTTGTATACTGTCTTGGGCAAGGAAGAATTGATGTCGGCGCGGCTTCATTTGCATTAAGTGGTTTGTGTGCAGGATATTTTTCAAGATACGGCAGATGGCCCGTATGTATTTCTTTTATCATCACTAATGCGGCGGTAACAATTCTTTCAAACGGGTCTACCGAAGTTCTTATAAATCTTATGGATTCAGTCGTTGCCGCCATTCTTCTTTATTTTATTCCGCAGAAGGCATTTTGTGCACTCGAGGGATTTTCCCCGTCTTCTCCCCCTATGGTAAAGCTTGCGGCAAACAGAATTTCTGCTACGCAATCAACACTGAAAAAATGTGAAGCAAGCTTCCGTCACATATTTGAACTACGCAACAACGAAGAATACAACACACTCCTTCTGTACAGGCGCACAGCGCGAAACACCTGCGGTAATTGTGGACTTCGCAAATACTGTTGGGGGCGTGATGCAAAGGCTACGAAAGAGTCAATGGACAAGCTGTGCGCACTTTTAAACGAGGGGAAAAATCCCCCGCCTGAAAGTTCGCCCTGCCATTGTCTGCGAAAGGAACAGTTTGTAAGTGAATTTTCCAGAATGTTTGATATATACAAAAATGATTGTATGTGGACTGAAAAAATAGGACAATTGAGGGGCAACACATATTCTACATTTTCCGCCATATCGGAAATTTTAGGTTTGTGTAAAGAAAACATATTAAACGAATCTGCTTGCGACAGCGTTGCCGCGGACAACCTTCGTGCGACACTTCGAAAAGAAGGGATTTTAACGCGCGAAGTCTATGTCACGGGGAAAGGCGATGAAACAGAAATAACTATCAGCCTTGAAAGTTGCGGTGGTTTCGGGAGATGTGAAAACGCCGTATGCAAAATACTTGAAAAGACACTTTCAAAGCCGTTTGTCCGCACAGGAGTTCGTAATTGCGGTGATTGTAGTGTGAAATATGTTGTCAGACCTTCGTTTTGCGTTACAACTGCTGTGGCAAGTGCGGTAAAAGCCAAAAAGAAAGTAAGCGGAGACCATGCCGTTTTTGCCTTGCTTGACAGACATACATATGCAATGATTCTGTGCGACGGAATGGGAAGCGGTGAAATCGCACGCGAGGAAAGTCGTACCTGTGCAAATCTTCTTTTATCGCTTTTAAGTCATAAAGTAGATGTAGAAGTAGCCATAAACATCATAAATTCTATGCTTTTATGGACATTTTCAGGAAGTGTTGCAGCAATTGATTTATGCCTGATAAACCTCGATAACGGCTCGTCAAAAATATATAAATGCGGTGGTGTGGGTAGTTTTGCAAAAATAAAAGATGCCGTTTCAAGCATAGCCTCACCAACGCTTCCACTCGGTTCATTTTCAAACAGCGACACGGAAGTTTTTTCTGTTGATTCTGAAAAGGGAAGTTTTCTTGTAATGGTTTCAGACGGGATTATTTCGTCCGAGTCATCTCAAAAAAACTGGATTTCGGATATTATTGATAAATACGATGGTCACGAACCGCACGAGCTTTCGGAAATGATACTTGCTCGCGCAAAGGAAATATCATCGTCATCTCCCGAAGACGACTTGACAGTTATGGCGGCATATATCGGATAAAAACATACTTTAGCAGTTTAGATTCACGCAGTTCTGGTAATAATTAGGAAAAGGAGTTGATAAAATGAGCAATAACACCCGTAAGATAGTCGTTTTAAGCAAGATTGAATCCCCTCGCATAGAGCAGGCTATTTTCATATTGCGTGATGAAACCGATATAAGCGAATGCGACGCCGTGGCGGAAGCTCAGAAAATAGTAAATGATTATCTGAACTCACTTTCCGCACCAATTAACAAATCACGAAAAAAGCTTGCTCCGGCATTCTTTTTAGGTATGGCAATCTATACATTTGCGACAGTAGCCCTGACTACGTATATAGTGGCGATGATAGTATAAAAAGAAGCGTGCCGCTTCACCCATTTCGCGTCCTGACCAAAA
>JAZNLD010000013.1:0-10890 GCA_045578925.1 Clostridia bacterium | reverse complement strand
TCGCCGCAAGAGCGTCAATTACAGCAGGTGCGGGAGATGTTATATATCCGCTTTCAATATTGTTTATAGTCGTCGTGCCTACTCCGATTCGCATCGCAAGTTGTTTTTGTGTAAGGCCCGCATTTTTACGCAGACCTCTTATATGCGCCGCCAGCATTCCCATAATTACACTTCCTTAAATGTATTATGGTTAATAATATCATATTCCGACAACATTTTCAATAATGAAGAGCCATATTTATTCCGCCGGAAATGATGTCCGCTGCAGTATTACTTATTGCATCAACATCGTTGGGTGTCAGTATCATACCACGACTGTTTTCAAGAAGTGATTTTTTAATGTTATGGCAGTCCGGTGATGTGTTTTCAATAATGTCCATAGCCAGGGTCGTCGCATCAACCACCATTGGAACACCAATTGCAATAACCGGTACTCCGAGTGTTTTTCGAGTCAGTTCACGGCGGTTGTTTCCCACACCGCTTCCCGGAGAAATTCCCGTGTCCGAAAGCTGAACCGTTGTGCCAAGTCTGCTTATCTTGCGTGCGGCAAGCGCATCCACTGCGATAACAAGGGTGGGTTTAACATGTTCCACAACACCCTTTACAATTTCACCAGTTTCAATTCCCGTTATACCAAGCACCCCTGGTGCAACCGCGCTTACGGGACGGATATCAAAGTCAAATCCAAGCTGTGCCTCTTTTGTAATATGGCGCGTAACTGTAATTTTGCTTACTACCTTCGGCCCGATTGAATCAGGCGTTATATATCTGTTACCAAGGCCTACAACCAGAACAGATTTTGTATCATAGTTTTGAAGCAGTTTTTTTAGTTCGCTGCAAACGGTATTTTCTCCGCGTTCTTTTACATCCTCGTCCTGAAAAGCCATATTGTCAATTTCAATCGTGACATAAGTGCCAACGGGTTTCCCGATACGCGAGGCACCTTCGTCATTTTTTATGTTTACCGTCGTGACACTTATTCCGTCACCGTCGTGCAAATCGCTTTCAACACCGCTGATTTCTCCGGCAAACATCTCGCGACATTCAAGGGCAAGGTCTGTTCGTATCTGCATATCAGTCCCTCTTTTCCTTTTCATCTTCATCCCCGTCGGTAATTTCCCAGAAAGCTCGTGCCAGTATAAGGTTTCTGACATCTTCGGGTATAGGGTCTTCTGTGTTTTGTATATTATCGTCAGGTATTATATTGTCAGTCATTTTATCATTCCTTTCATCTTTATTATTTCTCAACAATTTTTTAAAATACGATGATTGTTGCAAATTATAAAAAGGTATGATAAAATACTTATGACTTCAATATCTATGGAGGGAAATTTATGAAAATAAAAGAATCTGCAGAAAATTATCTTGAAGCGATTCTTATGCTTGGTGATAAAAATAAATATGTCAGAAGTATTGATGTTGCAAACGAGCTTGGTTTTACAAAAGCAAGTGTTTCCGTTGCAATGAAATCATTTCGCACCGAAGGTTATATAACAATGGATGAGGACGGCGGAATAAAGCTGACTGAAAAAGGGCTTGAGATTGCACAGAAGGTTCGTGAAAGGCACGATGTCATCGCAGGCGTTCTTATAAAAATCGGTGTAAGTGAAGAAAACGCATATGCCGACAGTTGTAAAATCGAGCATGATATAAGCGATGAAACCTTTGAAAAGCTGAAAATTTTTCTTCAGAAAAATGCCTGATTTTCTGCACATTTACACTTTTATAAAATAAATATTAAAATTGTGTTACCACTATTGCAATTGCTTGATTTATAGTATAAAATATGAGTAGATAAGAAAGAGGTGATCGTTATGGCAAGCAATATAACAACTCATATAGACATATGCAAAACACGTGATACAGAGATTGAGGCTATTATCTGTCGTGTTCACGAGGCTTTGATTGAAAAAGGATATGACCCTATAAGTCAGCTCGTTGGTTATATTATGTCGGGCGATCCTACTTATATAACAGGGCATAAGGGCGCAAGAAGCCTCATCACAAAAGTTGAGCGTGATGAAATACTTGAAGTTGTATTTCGTAAGTATTTGTCTATAAAATAAGGGGAATGTGCTAAAGCAGTACAGACCACAAAATACAAACTTCGCCTCGCGGAGTATCTATTAAACATCAAAAAAACCGAGCAGAAGCTGCTCGGTTTTTTTATTTTATAAAATCAATATTGTAAAAATCGCTGAATCCTATTTCAGAAAGCATTTTTTCGGTTTCTTCATAGCCGAAGTCAAGGAACTTCGCACGATGACAGTCAGATGTTATAACAACCTTGCCGCCACGTTTTTTGAGTTCCTCAAGAATCCACCGCGCGGGATAGGGTCTGTCTTTATATCCTCGTGCCATAGAACCGGTGTTTACTTCAAACACCATATTTTTCTCAAGCAGTATTTCCATTGCGGAGATTGCTGCTTTTTTATATCTTTCTTCATTGGGATTAAAGATCAAATCCCCTCTGTCGTACTTGGTTATAAGGTCGAAATGACCTACTATATCGCCCTTCAGCGTTGCAACTGTTTTGAAATATGCCTCTGCAAATGCGTAGGGGTCGCCACCAAAAGAATCCCTTATGGCGTTTTCCTGAATGTCCTGCCCACCGTCGATTTCGTAAATTTTTCCGCCTGCATTTATATAATGCACGGATGCAATCTTGTAATCATATGGATGCGCGTTATAGGTTGAAAGAGAATCTTGTTCCACCCCGCGGAGCACGCGTATCTTATCTTTATACTTTTCGGCAAGGTGACCGATTTCCTCGAAATACTGCGCTTCTTTTTCCTTGCTCATACAGTAGCTCTCGTCAAAATCGGTGTAACCGTGTCCCGAAAAACCAAGATAGGTGAAATTCTTTTCTATTGCGGAAAGGATATTTTCCTCAAGCGTATTTTTGCCGTCGCAATATGTTGAATGCACATGCAAACTTCCGCGTGTCATGATGTCATCTTCTCCTGTTTTACTTTCTTGTCAATAACATGGCGTGATGCAAGCTCACGGAGCACATCGTCAACATCAATGCCCATTTCAACCATCATTACCATAACGTGATAATAAAGGTCGGCAATTTCGTAGATTGTTTCCTTTTTGTCGTTGTCTTTTGAAGCGATAATTACTTCTGTACATTCTTCGCCGACTTTTTTGAGGATTTTGTCAATTCCTTTTTCAAAAAGGTATGTTGTATAACTGCCTTCTTTTTTCTCTTCCTTTCTGCCCTTTATCATTTCGAAAAGAGCTTCGGGAGAAAATACGGCTTCCTCATCGCTTTCAAAAACGATGTCATTGAAACAGCTTTCTGTGCCCTTGTGACAAGCGGGGCCATCCTTTTTAACATATACGCAAAGCGCGTCGTTGTCACAATCGGCAACGATTTTTACGATATGCTGATAGTTTCCGCTTGTTTCACCCTTGAGCCAGAGCTCCTGACGGCTTCTGCTCCAGAAACAAGTCATTTTCTTTTCAAGAGATATTTTAAGACTTTCCTCGTTCATATATGCAAGTGTAAGCACCTTACCTGTTGCAGCATCAATTACAATTGCGGGGATAAGTCCCTTTTCGTCAAATTTAAGCGCTGTTATATCAATCATTTTATATTCTCCTTACCGGGATATTATTTTTATGAAGCTCTTCTTTGAGGTCTTGTATCGAAACCTCACCGAAGTGGAAAATCGAAGCGGCAAGTCCTGCCGACATTTTTGGAATTTCGTTGAAAAGTGTTACGAAGTCATCAATCTTCCCTGCACCGCCTGACGCAATTACGGGAACATTCACGACTTCCTGAACCGCCTTTAACATTTCAATATCAAAGCCTTGCTTTACGCCATCGGTGTCAATGGAATTCACAACAATCTCGCCCGCGCCACGCTTCACTCCGTTTTTTATCCATTCTATTGCTTCAATGCCTGTATCCTCTCTGCCACCTTTCGCAAAAACATGAAAGCTATCGCCCACACGTTTTATATCAACAGAAAGTACCACGCATTGATTTCCGTAAATCTGTGCCGCCTCGTTTATGAGATCGGGGTTTCGGATCGCGCCTGAATTGACACTTACTTTATCTGCACCGCATTTTAATACGCGGTCAAAATCTTCAACTGTGTTTATTCCTCCGCCTACTGTGAGGGGGATGAATATTGTTTATGCCACTTCACGCAGAACATCAGTAAAGAGCTTGCGACCTTCAAACGATGCCGTAATGTCATAAAAAACCAGCTCGTCTGCACCACATTCCCAATACTTTCTCGCAAGCTCTACGGGCGAGGAAACATCGGAAAGTCCTTCAAAATTAACACCCTTTACAACTCTGCCGTTTTTAACATCGAGGCAGGGTATTATTCTTTTTGTAATCATTTTGCCACCTCAATTGCTTTTTCAAGGTCAATGTCACCTGTATAAATAGCCTTACCGACAATAGCACCGTAAAGGTTCATTTTGCGGAGAGCTTCTATATCTTCAATAGTTGATACACCGCCTGATGCAACAATGTCCATTGTGAATTTTCCGGAAAGTTCACGATAGAGTTCGCGGTTTGTTCCCTGCATCGCACCATCACGGGAAATGTCGGTGCATATGACAGTCTTTATACCGAGAGCTTGCATTTGCGAAAGGAAGTCCATTCCCGAAACACCGCTGTCTTCAAGCCATCCTTTAACGGCTACCTTGCCGTCTTTAAGGTCTGCACCTACTGCGATTTTGTCGGCATATTTTGCACATACCTTTTCAAGAAACGCGCGGTCATTTACTGCCGCAGTTCCGAGAATTACACGCATTACGCCTGCATCAATGTAGCGTTTTACGGTTTCTTCATCACGGATACCTCCACCGATTTCAACCTTGAGTCCGCTTTCCTGTGCAACTGCCTTTACAACATCAAAATTGGGCGTTGTACCGTCCTTCGCACCTTCAAGGTCAACCATATGGATATATTCTGCACCTTGAGCCTTGAATCCCTTTGCAACCTCAAGCGGATTTTCGTTGTAAACTGTCATCCGGTTATAGTCGCCTTTAAAAAGACGAACTGCCTTTTTTTCATATAAATCTATTGCGGGAAAAATTATCATTTCTTTGTTTCCTTTCACATTTCAGCAAAAGCTTTCAAAATAGAAAGTCCTGCTTTGCCACTCTTCTCGGGATGGAACTGACATCCGTAAACATTGCCATTTTCAGCCGATGCGGTAAGTTCGCATCCATATTCGGCAGTTGCCGTCACGCTTTCATCACAATCCGCTGCATAATAGGAATGAACAAAATACACGCAGTCACCGTCTTTAAGATACTTGAAAATAGGAGTTTCCCTTTTGAATATAAGCGGGTTCCAACCAATATGGGGAATACTTAATACCTCTCCGATAACATCGGCAATCGGCTTTATTTCGCCCTTTATAAGTCCGAGTCCTTCGTACTCTCCATACTCATAGCTTTTTTCAAAAAGAAGCTGCATCCCAAGGCAAATTCCAAGAAGCGGTTTTCCGCCGTTTGCTTCCTCGATAATTACTTTATCAAGACCGCTTTCGGCAAGCTTTCTCCTTGCATCACGGAATGCACCTACACCGGGAAGAATGATTTTGTCGGCTTGTCTTATTATATTTTCGTCGCTTGTGATGACACATTCTGCGCCAACTGTATCAAACGAACTTTTTATGGAAAAAAGATTTCCCACGCCGTAGTCAACGATTGCTATCATAATACACCTTTGGTAGACGGGATTTCGTCCTTTACCTCCGCATCAATTTTAACTGCTGCGCGCATAGCACGGGCAACTGATTTGAATGTACCCTCAATAATATGGTGGGTATTTCTGCCTGCAAGCTGTCTTATGTGAAGAGTCACACCTGCATTTGTTGCAAATGCTTCAAAGAAATCTTCTACAAGCTCGGTATCAAAGTCGCCGACCTTTCTCGCGCGCATTTCAAGATTCATCGAGAGCATTCCGCGACCTGAAATATCCACTGCAGAAAGAATTAGTGCCTCGTCCATCGGAAGAGTGATGTCGGCATATCTTGTAATGCCACGTTTGTCGCCGAGTGCTTCCTTGAAAGCCTGACCAAGTGCGATACCGATGTCCTCAACCGTGTGGTGGTAATCAACATAAGTATCACCATTGCAAAGCACGGAAAGAGTCATTCTGCCGTGTTTTGCAAAAAGTTCAAGCATATGGTCAAGGAAACCGCAGCCTGTTTTTATTACACCCTTTTCACACACATCAAGGTTAAGATTGAGTTTAATATCTGTTTCAGCTGTTTTTCTGTTTATAGTAGAGTTTCTCATATTATAAGTCCTCCAGAATTTTTTTAACTGTATTTACGAAGGTTTCCATATCTTCGGGAGTTCCGATAGTGATACGGTTGTATTCGCAAATTCTCGCGCTTTTGAAATGACGGACAAGGATTCCGTTTTCGCGGAGCTTTTTATAAAGCATATCACCGCTTATTCTATCACTCTTGGCAAAAATGAAGTTTGCTTTTGATGGGATAACATCAAATCCCAGCATATAAAGCGATGCCGCCACCTTTTCGCGCGTCTGTATGATTTCGTTTCTGTTTTTATCAAAATATTCCTTATCGCGCATAGCGGCACAGCCTGCCGCCATCGTCATACGGTTGATGTTGTAGGGATTTATTGAATAGCGGATTGTGTTAAGGTCTTTTATAATTTCCTTATCAGCGATTGCAAATCCGATTCTTGCACCCGCCATTGAGCGTGATTTTGAAAAGGTCTGCACAACGATAAGGTTTTTGTATTTCTTTGTAAGCTCTATTGCGCTTTCTCCGCCGAAGTCAACATAAGCCTCGTCGACTACTACAATGTTGTCGGGATTTGTTAATACTACGCGTTCAATCTCATCAAGCGGAGCAAAGATGCCCGTCGGTGCGTTGGGGTTTGCAATTACAATGTTTTTATTTTTTCCGCAGTAATCGTTAAAATCAATTTTAAAATCATCACAAAGCGGAATTTCTGTATACGGAATATTATTTACCTCACAAAAAACATTGTAAAACCCATAGGTTATGTCGGGGAAAATAAAGGGATGTTCATCATCGCCATACGCCATAAAGATAAAGTTCAGGACTTCATCAGACCCGTTTGAAAGCACTACATTTTCCTTATCCACTCCGTAATACTTTGCAATTTCTTCGCAAAGAGATGTGCATTCGGGGTCTGGATAAAGGCGTAAAAGCTTCGCTTCACGTTCCGCCTCTTCTATCGCCTTGGGCGACGGAGGATAAGGGGATTCGTTTGTATTGAGTTTTATATACTTCATATCCTTGGGCTGTTCACCCGGTGTGTAGGGTATGAGTTTTTCGTGTTTAGAACTAAAAAATCTGCTCACTTTATTTTCCACTTCCTGTTATTTCTTAAATCGGCTTACCGCACTCTTGGCGTGAGCTTCTAAACCCTCTGCCATTGCGAAGGTATAGATATCGTCGCACACTTTTCCGAGTGCTTCGGGAGTATAATAAGTATACTGTGTCTTTTTAATGAAGTCATCTACCGAAAGAGGACTCGAAAATCTTGCCGTACCGCTTGTCGGGAGAGTATGGTTCGGCCCTGCAAAATAGTCACCGAGCGCTTCGGGACAGTAGCGACCCATAAAGATACTTCCTGCGTGCTTGATGCTGTCAAGATAGTCAAACGGATTATCAACGCAAAGTTCAAGATGTTCGGGAGCGATTTCGTTTGATGCATCAATAGCGGATTTGATATCATTTGCAATTATGATTTTACCGTTATTGTCAATTGATGCGCGGGCAATTTCACTTCTCTGCAGAAGGGGAATCTGTCTTTCAAGTTCTGCGCTTACCTTTTCGGCAAGTTCACGGCTGTCAGTGACTAAAACTGCGCTTGCCATTTTGTCGTGTTCAGCCTGTGAAAGCATATCCGCTGCAACAAATTCGGGGTTACTGTTACCATCTGCGATAACAAGGATTTCGCTGGGACCTGCAATCATATCAATTGAAACCCTGCCGAAAACCTGCTTCTTTGCCTCGGCAACGAATGCGTTTCCCGGACCGACAATCTTATCAACCTTGGGAATGGACTCTGTTCCGTAGGCAAGTGCGGCAATCGCCTGAGCACCGCCTGTTTTGAAAACCTTGTCAACTCCACCGATTTTTGCGGCAACCAAAATAGCACTATTCACCTTGCCTGCCTTGGCGGGAGTTGTGATTACAATTTCACCTACACCTGCAAGTTTTGCAGGAACGCAGTTCATAAGAACACTTGACGGATATGCCGCCGTACCACCGGGAACATAAAGCCCTGCTTTTTCAACTGCAGTAACTTTCTGACCGATTACCACGCCGTCTGCTTCATCAAGGCGAAAGCCCTGTCTTATCTGATTTTTGTGGAAGTGTTCAATATTCTTTTTCGCTTTTTTGAGGATTTCAATAAGCTCGGGAGAAACTTCCTGCATAGCTTTTTTGTATTCTTCTTCTGTGACCAAAAGGCTCTCAGGTGCACCACCGTCAAACTTTTCGGCATAGGCATAAAGTGCCTTGTCGCCATTTTTACGGACATCGCAAATAATGTCGGCTACTGTATTTTCAATCGCGGAAGTGTCCTCAATATCTCGCGCAAAAATTTCGTCTATACTGATTTTATCGTAATCGTAAATTTTAATCATTGCTTTTCTCCTTGACATACGCTTCGATTGCTGAAGTTATCTTTCCTATAGTGTCGTTTTTGAATTTGTAGCTTACTTTATTTGAAATAAGACGTGCACTTATAGGAACAATCGTTTCGTAAGGACGAAGGTTGTTTTCCTTTAATGTAGTACCTGTTTCAACTATATCAACAATAACATCGGATAGTCCTAAAATAGGAGCAATCTCAATAGATCCGTTAAGCTTTATAATATCTATCTCGCGACTCAATGCACTGTAGTATTTTTTAGTAATATTAGGGAATTTCGTTGCGACACGGAGTGTACGCTCGGGATTATCAATAAAGTCATCCTTTGCCGCAACTGCCATACGGCATTTTCCCATGTTGAGGTCGCAGAGCTCATAAACATCAGGATTGTACTCAAGAAGAATATCCTTGCCCGCAACACCTATATCTGCCGCGCCACGCTCAACATAGATTGCAACGTCTGAAGGTTTTACCCAAAAATATCTTACACCTGTTTCTTCATTTTCAAATATAAGTTTGCGGTTGTTTTCACGGATTGACGGGCAACCGTAACCTGCCTTTTCAAATATATCATAAACCTTTTCGCCGAGTCTTCCCTTGGGAAGTGCGATGTTAAGCATTTTATCCATTTACGGTTTCGCCACCTTTCAATACGCGTACAAGTTCTTTATAGCGAAGTGTGTCTGCGTTGATTTTCTGAATATTTACGCTCTTACCCTCTTTTTTAAGAGTTTCGGAAACCTTCATCACATCGGCAAACGATGTGCCGTCTTCATATGTAAGAAGCACATCACAGTCGTAAGGCTTGTTCGTTGTGTCGATGCGCTCAAGCATATCGCAATACACCGCAAATCCAATCGCACCGCCGCTTTTACCCATGCCTTTAAGAAGGTTATCGTATCTGCCACCTGCAAGAATACTCTTGGGAAGAGAATCAACATATCCGCGAAAAACAACTCCGTTGTAATATTTCGTATCGCCTATGATTGAAAAATCAAGGTATATGTTATCCGCCATATTGCACTCATCAAGTGCAAGCACGAGATTTTTAAGTTCACTTGTCGCTTCCATCATTTCACGGTTGATGCAAAGCTTTTCAAGGTCAGAAATTTTCTCAACTGCTTTTCCTGAAATATCACAGAGTTTTACTGCAACATCAGTTACCGCAGTTCCGACACCGTTCTCGTTACAAAGTGCAGAAAGCGCCGCACTGTTCTTGTCACAAAGAAGTGAAATTATCTGCTTTTCAACGTCTGCATCTACGCCTGCCGCACCTAAAAGACCTTTCACAATGCCGACGGAAGATATATCAAGAATGTAATTTTCACTCACAGTCTGAAGACTTTTTACAGCAAGCGACAAAACTTCGCACTCGTCAAGAGCATCGATTTCGCCCATACATTCAATACCTGACTGCATAATCTCCTTTATCTCGTGAGTCGCACGGTCGGGGCGATAAACATTTTCGTTATAATAAACCTTACTTACCGCACCGTCTACCTTTTTATAATTCTTTATAATAGAAAGAGTTACGTCAGGCTTGAGCGCAAGAAGTCTGCCCCCAAGGTCAGTAAATGTTACGATATTTCCGCTTCCTACAAAATTCTTGTTACGCACATACATATCATATTCTTCAAAACGGCTCATTTTAAAAGGTGTATAACCGCTTTCATGATAAATAGAACGCAATGCAAGAGTAATTTTTTCTTCAGTTTTTAAGATATTTTCATTTAATGTCATGGTGCTCAAACTCCGTTTTACATAAATTACACTTTAGCATTTTACCACGGTAAAGCGCTAAAGTCAACCCTTGTTTTGAAAAAATCCTTACAATTTTAGCATAAATCCCCTGTATAATCAAGTTTTTGCGACAAAAATCAACCGAAATACAGCGAATTTTTTCCGTTCAAGGCAGATGACTGTAATTCTCTGAAAGAAGTTTAAATTCTGAGTTTATCTGATAACGGGAAAGCAATTTATTTTTAAATAAAAAAGAAGCGTGCCGCTTCACCCATTTCGCGTCCTGACCAAAATTTAGGCAGACAAATGTTGCTCGCGAAAAAAGACGCAAATTCCTATACGGTAAAAAAAGCGGTGCAAAGCACCGCTTCAGCGTGTCGATAAACCTATCGACGCGCTGGCAGACGAGGAAAAAGAAAGGTAAATCTGTTCAAGGCAAGCTCGTCGGCGTACGAGGGTACGGTAGAGAATGCCTTGGACAGAAGCAAGCAAAAAGCCCTGAAAACCACG
>JAZNLD010000012.1:0-11168 GCA_045578925.1 Clostridia bacterium | reverse complement strand
TGTCCGTATCGCTTTCTGAAACGCTGTTTTCAATATAGGTTGTTTTTACGAAAGAAACACTTGTAAACGGCAAGGTATACTTTTTTTCTATTTTATCATATTCTGCATATGAAATGCTACTGTTTAATGAAAAATTTATATTATTTTTTTCAAAATTTACCTTATATACGCTTTTTTTGTTGCCAGTCGGAGTTTTTTTTATAGTTCTTCGTGGAATAACAATACTTTTACTCTCGCAAAGGCGCAATGTAACATCAGCCGCAGCGTGATGATAGTAGGTAGGTATATTCTCGTTTTCGCTGCGGAAAATTCCCGTTACAATCACATCGCCCTTTTGGACTGATTGACCTTCTTTTAAAAGAGGAACACCGCAGTAAACCTTCATTTTTTCTATAAAACCACTATGCATGGCTATAACATCGGAAGGCTCGTTTATCGGAATTAAATCAAGGTGCGGTTTTCTTTCCCTGATTTTTACTTTTGCGGTTGTTCCACGCACATCTACCCATAGCCAAGAAAGTTTATCAATATCCATTATTGCCCTGCGCTTTATTTCATAGTGGTCAATTTTCTTTTTCATTGCACCGACATGAACACCGTTTTCAGAAATAGCGGAAAGCACCTCTGATTGTAGCTTTTTATCGCCACCTTCAATTTCAACCCGCCATATAAAAAGAGAAAACACATAAGCAGATAAAATGAATACAACGGGAAAAAGGCATAAAAGCACCCGTTTTCTGTACCTTCTGAAAGCGACAGGAATTCCGTAGCTTTCCATGATTTTTATTTCAAGTCCCTCAAGATTTGCCGACAGCAGTTTTTCGCCACCTTTTATACCAACACAAAAAGTAATGGAATTGTCATCATCACGTCTGACTTCCGAAACAAAAATTCCTGAAGTTGACGCTATATTGAGTATTCGTTCAGGAAATCTTCCTGTTGCGCGTATTATACTTTTTCCTTTTACCGAACTTAAAAGAGCACCAAACATTTTTCTTCCTCCCTTGATAATAAATTGTATGTTTGCGCAAAGTGATGCATAACTATAAGTGAGGTGTAAAAATGAAAAAGAAAGAAAATCGTGCACAGCGCGTAGCAGATATGCTTGACCTTCCGCTTGATGTAGTGGCGGATATTCCGCGTGTGGAACTGCTTGGGAAAAGCGAAGTATGGGTGGAAAACATCCGCGGAATACTTGATTATAATGAAAATTGCGTGAAAATAAATACGACTATTGGCATTTTGAAAATTGACGGCGACGAAATGATGATTGAATCTATCAGCGATGAAAGCGTCAATATCAAAGGCATAGTAATAAGAATGGAGTTTGTATAAAATGTTGTTTTTTGTAGTTTGCGCGTGTTTTGCTCTTTTTCCGTCACAAGTTCTTTATGGTGCACAGAACGGACTTGCACTATGCATAAATGCCGTTATACCATCGCTTCTTCCGTTTATGCTTGTGAGTTCGTGCGTGATTAAAAGCGGGTTTTCAAAACCGCTTGGTGTGGCTGTTTCAAAAGTGCTTTCTCCGATTACGAATTTAAGTACGCCAGGTTGCGTTTCGTTTGTGACGGGAATTTTTGGTGGGTATGGAGTTGGTGCGCGAGCCGTTTATGAAAGCTATCGTGAAAAGCAGATTTCAAAGGATGAGGCGCAAAGGCTTCTTCCCGTCTGCAACAACGCAGGGCCTCTTTTCATAATCGCAACGGTAGGAATCAGCTTTTTTTCGAGTAAATCCGTCGGAGTTTTGCTTTTCCTTATTCAGCTTGTGACCGCACTTATCTGCGCGCGCATATTTACCGCTGAAACGGAAGAAAATAGTGGCAAAATAAAGGATGCCTGGAACGAATATAAAAAAAATAAGCCCCCGATAGGTGAGCTTATTACATCCTGTGCAATTGAAAGTGCGAGTGCTATTATAAGTGCCTGTGTTTTTGTTATAACATTCAGTGCAATACTTGAAATTATCCCTCTTGGTCAGTATCGAATCCTTTCAGGTGTGCTTGAGGTTACACGCGGGGTGGCTGATGCTTCCCGCGGAGGAATTACAATGCTTCCGCTTGTAAGTGCGCTTTTGTCGTGGGGAGGAATGAGTGTGCATTTTCAGGCATCGGCACTTACAAAGAGCGAATTCAATATGAAGCTTTATTATGCGGGAAAAATAATTGCAAGTGCGATTTCATATCTCATCACACTTGCAATCTGTTCTGATACATATATGTTTACTTATCTGTCAATAGCGGTTTTGTTAATCGCTTCAGTTATGAGATTTTTCCTAAAATATATTCCGCAACGCGTATTCCGTCAACGGCGGCACTCATAATACCACCTGCATATCCTGCGCCTTCTCCGCACGGGTAAAGTCCCTTGACCGATGATTGTAAATCATCTCCGCGGACAATACGGACAGGGGAGGATGAACGGCTTTCCACACCTGTTAAAACAGCGTCAGGCAAAGCAAAACCTTTGATTTTTCTATCCATCATAGGTATTGCCTCTTTAAGTGCTTCTGTTACGAAATCGGGGAACAACTTGGCAAGATTTGACGGCGTCACACCGATGGGATAAGTAGGATTTACGTCGCCGAGCGAGGTGCTTTTTTCACCTCTTATAAAATCTGCTGAAGTCTGTACGGGGGCGTAATAATTTGCACCACCCATATAAAACGCGCTTTTTTCAAGCTTGCGCTGGAACTCAATTCCGCTTAAAACATCATCACCTTCAAAATCGGTGGGAAGAACGGAAACTAAAAGTGCGCTGTTTGCGTTTTCGCCATCTCGCGCAAAATTGCTCATACCGTTCGTAACGACCATATTTTCTTCGCTTGATGCGGCAACGACACTGCCACCGGGACACATACAGAATGTGTAGACACCACGACCGTCTTTAAGATGCACCGCTGCTTTATAATCAGCAGCGGGGAGTTTTTCTGCAAACGAATGATAAAGAGCATTGTCAATAAGCTTTTGCGGATGCTCTATTCTGACACCTACAGAAAAGCTTTTACGCTCCATTAAAATGTTATGGTCATAAAGCATTTTTACAGTATCGCGCGCACTATGTCCCGTAGCAAGAATGACAGTATCTGTGTCAATATCTCCGCCACTTGTCCTGATACCTGTAATTTTATTGTCTGCTATATAAATATCTTCAAGTTTGCACGAAAAACGAAATTCTCCGCCAAGGGAAATTATTTCATTTCGCAAATTTTTTATAATGCCCGAAAGTAAATCAGTCCCGATATGAGGCTTCCCGATGTAACCTATTTCTTCGGGTGCGCCGTGCTTTATAAATTCTTCAAGCACCTTTCTCTGCCTGGGGTCTTTCGTACCTGTGTTGAGCTTTCCGTCGGAAAAAGTTCCTGCTCCGCCTTCGCCGAACTGAATATTACATTCTGTATCAAGCACTCCGCCCTCAAAAAAGCCGAGGACGGCTTTTTTTCGTGCATCGACATCCATTCCGCGTTCAATAACTATCGGCTGCGCGCCGCATACGGCAAGAATATGAGCCGCAAAGAGACCGGCAGGGCCGCTTCCGACAACTACAGGACGCTTTGAAAGTCGGGATACGGGCGGATACTCGTAACAGTATTTCTGATACTTTTCTACACCCTTGACATTTTCAAAACGCATCTCTCCGCGCATAGAAACCGCAACACTGATACAGCGATGCACTTCACCTCTGCGGTGTGCGTCAATGGAATCTTTTATAACTTTAAACGACAAAATATCGTAATCTCCGACACGCAGTTTCTTCTTTATTGCGTTTTTAATATCATCGTCAGTATATTTAATTGGAAGATAAAGATTTGTTATCTTGATCATAATTTATTACCTACAATATATGCAGTCGCCCACGCCCAATGAAGATTATATCCTCCGCAATCGCCGACACAGTCAAGTGCCTCGCCCGTGCAGTAGAGGTTTTTAACCTTTAAGGATTCAAGGGTTTCTGTATTAAATTCGCGGATATCAGCACCGCCGCTTGTTGCCTGCGATTGCTCTTTTCCGACAACCTCCTTAACTGTGAAGGAGAGTGCTTTTATCTTGTCTGCAATTGCGCGTATATCCTTTAAAGTAAGACTTTCTGCAGGAGTGTTTGCCTTTACATCGCATTTTGCAAGAATGTACTGCGCAAGTGTTTTGTGAAGAATACCTGTCAGAAAATCGTCGGCTTTAAGATGCCCGAGCGTGCTTTTTCTTTCGAAGAGAAATTCTACGAGCTTTTCTTTTGAAAAAACGCCCATGAGGTCTGCTTCAATAATGCTTCCGTCTTTGCAAAGTCTTGAAAGCTGCATAATTGCAATCCCCGAAAGACCATACTCGGTAAGCTGAAGCTCACCTTTCTCCTGACGGATTTTTTCACCGTTATTTATAAGAGTAACCGTTGCATTTGTACGGATACCTTTGAGCGATTTGACATTCTCCCTGACTTTAACGGGAGAGAGGGCATAAGAAGTTTTTGTGATGGTGTGCCCGAGCGATTTTAAAAGTGTAAAGGCATTTCCGTCTGTACCGAAAGACGGTGCGGAAAAACCACCGCATGAGATTACAACCTTATCAAAAACTTCGCCGAGGATTATGAATTTATCACCTTTTTTATCTATTTTATTTATGAAAGTATTTGTACGGAAGGATACACCAAGTCTTTCGCATTCATAACGCAGAGCATCGCTTACTGCGTTGGCGCGCTTGGAATAGGGATAAATTCTGCCATCCTCCGAGCATAACAAAAGACCGATGCTTTCAAAAAACTGCCTTTCTTCGTTAGGGCTAAAGGCAGAGAGAATCTTTGAAGCATCAGTTGGAGTGTGGGAAAAATAATTATCCTCGCAGATGTATTCATTTGAAAGATTACATCTTCCGTTTCCCGTAGCTAAAAGCTTTCTTAAAACTCTGTCACTGCGCTCAAACACAGTGACAGAGTTCTTTTCGTTATTTCTTTTTGCATAAATTGCCGTAGCGATACCACTTGCACCGCCACCGATTATAGCAATTTTCAAAGTATATCAGCCTCGCTTTTTTTATCGCGTGTCATAAGTGATAAAACTTCTTCTCTTGGGTTGGCATTTTCAAATAATACGCGGTATGCCGCGCTTACGATAGGCATTTCTATATTATGCTTTTTAGCGAGCTTGTAAGCAGCCTCGGTAGCACATACTCCTTCAACGGTCATATGCACTTCCTCAAGAGCCTCGGAAAGAGATTTGCCCTGCCCGATAAGGATGCCTGCACGGCGGTTACGACTGTGCATTGATGTACAGGTTACGATGAGGTCGCCTACGCCTGTAAGTCCTGCAAAGGTTTGTGACTTTGCTCCGAAATAAATACCAAGACGAGCAATTTCGTGAAGTCCGCGTGTCATAAGTGCCGCTTTTGTATTGTCCCCAAAACCAAGTCCGTCGGTAATACCTGCACAAAGAGCAATAACATTTTTAAGAGCACCGCCGAATTCAACGCCAACGATATCGTCGTTGGTATAAACTCTGAAAGAAGGTGCCATAAAAACTTCCTGAAGCTTATTTGCCATTTTTTCATCTTTGCACGCAATAACATTTGTTGTGGGAATACCGCGCGCAACCTCCTCTGCGTGAGAAGGACCGCTTAAAACAGCGACAACAGAATCGGGCATTTCACGCTCAAAAGTCTGGCTGAGCCGCTGGAGAGTTTCTTCGTCGATACCTTTTGAAATATTTACAAGCGTCTTTCCGTTAGCGCATTTTCCAAGCGCACGGGCAGTAGTGGGTACTGCCTTTGAAGGTACGGCAGAAACGATAATTTCGCCAAAAGCTGCCGCTTTTTCAATATCGCTTGTGAATTTTATGTCATAGTCCCCGAAACTTATTCCCGGGAGAAATTCCTTGTTTTCGCGGTCCTTTTGAAGTCGCTCACTTTCTTCCTTTTTGTATGACCACAGACAGACTTCGTGTCCGTTCTTGCAAAGGAGAAGTGCAATAGCAGTTCCCCAACCACCGCTGCCGATAACAGAAATTTTCATATTACTTATCCTTTGTGTTTCTGACCGAGCTTATTTTCGTTGCCTGCAATAAGCCTTTTGATGTTGGAACGATGACGGAATATGCAAAGTGTTCCGATTATAAGGCAGAATATTGAGAATTCATGAAGCTTGAAAAATACGAATGAGGCAATTACCGCCGTAACAGAGGCGAGAATTGAAGAAAGCGAAACATATTTTGTTATTATAACTACAATAACGAATGTTAAAAAACCGACAATCGCAGTAGGATAATGGAGTGTAGCAAGTACAGCAAAACTGGTAGCGACACCCTTACCACCTGCAAATTTATAATACACGGGGAAATTGTGACCGAGCACTGCACCGAGCGCAGCTGCACAATCAAGAATTGTTTCGCTGAACACACTGCGTACAAGAAGAATTGCTATAACACCTTTTGAAATGTCGAGCAAAAATACGATTGCAGCAGGAAGTTTTCCGTATGTACGCAGTACGTTTGTAGCACCTGCGTTTCCGCTTCCGTGATTGCGGATGTCATCACCGCGGAGTTTTGAATAAATAATCGCAAAATTGAGCGATCCTATAAGATAGCCGAGAACAAGACAAAGAAGGATTTTAGCCATCGTTTTTACTCCTTTCGCGGACTATAAATTTAAGGGGAGTAGCCTTAAGATTAAATGCATCTCTGATGCAGTTTTCTATATATCGTATATAGCTGAAATGAGCAAGTTCGTGGTCATTTGCAAATATAACGAACGTCGGAGGCTTCGTGCTCACCTGAGTCATATAGTAAAGCTTAAGCCTCTTACCTTTATCACTCGGAGGCTGAACGCGCATAGTAGCCTCGGCTAAACAGTCGTTAAGAACACCCGTCTGAAGACGCATAGAGTTCTGATTTGTTACATAAGTTACCATCTCAAAAATTTTGTCAAGGCGCTGACCTGTCTGCGCTGAAATAAAGAGAATGGGCGCATAGGTCATAAAGCTTAACTTTTCGTGGATTTCCTTTGTGAATTCATTAACGCTGTTGTTATCCTTTTCAACTAAATCCCACTTGTTTACACAGATGATTGATGCCTTACCCTCATCGTGCGCATAGCCTGCGATCTTGGCATCCTGCTCGGAAATACCCTCTGTCGCATCAATCATAATAAGGCACACATCGCAACGCTCAACAGAACCGTAAGAACGGATAACGCTGTAACGCTCAAGCGAGTCTGTAACCTTTGCTTTTCTTCTGATACCTGCGGTATCAATAAGTGTATACTTCTCACCGTCGCGCTCGTAAAGTGTATCAATACTGTCACGCGTTGTACCTGCGATGTTTGATACGATTACACGATTTTCACCGAGAAGCTTGTTAACAAGTGAACTCTTACCTGCATTGGGCTTGCCAACGATAGCAATTTTGATTGTATCGTCTTCTTCCTCTTCGTCTGCGTCGGGGAAGTATTTCACACATTCGTCAAGAACATCGCCGACACCCATTTTGTGAAGCGAAGAAATTGCAATCGGGTCGCCAAGACCGAGATTGTAAAACTCGTAAAAATCAAGCGGAGGTTCACCGGGTGAATCAACCTTATTCACAACGAGTACGATAGGCTTGCCTGATTTCTGAAGCATTGTGCATACTTCCTGATCTGCAGCGGTCATACCGTCGCGGATGTCGGTCATAAAAATTATTACATGCGCCATATCTATTGCAAGTTCAGCCTGCATACGCATCTGCTCAAGGATAATATCCTTGGAATAAGGCTCGATACCGCCTGTGTCAATCATAGTGAAGGTTTTACCGCACCATTCTCCGTCGGCAAAAATTCTGTCACGGGTAACACCGGGCGTATCCTCTACAATAGATATACGCTTGCCTGCTATTTTGTTAAATAATGTGGATTTACCAACATTAGGTCTGCCAACAATGGCAATTATGGGCTTGGACATTTCTATTGCCCCTTTCTTGGTTAGTTAAAAGTTTTATTCAAATCTACTTCCACAAGCTTTGTATCATCATGGGGAGTATATAACAGCTTTCCGTTGTGAATGAAAATATTCTGGAAATAGATATAATCGCTTGAACGGAAAAAGTAGTTAGGATTATTAAATACGCAAGTGCGTATGTCGTTTTCCCCGTCGGTATCTCCGTAAGAATGAGTTACAAGCATTCCGTCCATAATACGGGAGTCTGTGGGAAGCGTTGTCTCAAAAATATGTGCACCTGCTGCACTTCCGATACCGTAATTAAGGTATACCTCCACAACAGATTTTTCATCGCTTTTGGTGTGAAGATAAAGAGTGCCATAACAACATACACCGTTATACAATGGGAGTGAATTGTCATTGATTACAATAGTTTTACCGCTCGCACTGCTATAACGATACATTTTTCCATCCTGATAGTAAACTATCATATCGCTGTTTGATTTTGTATCGTTGTCCCACCCTGTAAATGAAAGGAAGCCTGTCACGTTTTCAATCATTTGTGTGAGTGTTTCTGTTTCAAGATTATAGCGGTATAAAGAACTGTTTTCTTCGTCAGTTGTATTATATCCAGTAAGGTAAATGTTGTTTTCTATTATCTGAATATCGTTGTAGTAAGTGTTTTCTCTTCCAGTATCTTCATTGATTCCCGGGATGCGTGACTCTGCAAATACTATATTATCCTGCAGAATTTCTGCGTAGTTTTCGTTTCCGTCCTTGTAATAAATTACTCTTGAGGAACCGGGGCTTCCACCACGGAAAACCTTTACAGTGTAGCCGTCAAGATCATATACAAATTCATTTCCGCCTACGAATCCTTGAGAATAATTACCGTCAAGAGAATCTACGGCAGTACCGTCCGGATTTATTTTATAGCGGTAATTTGTGCCGACTGAATTTCCTGTGCGGAAGGATAGATATGTGCCACTATCCTGAACAGAAAAGCCTATAAGGTTATTTCCGTATTCGGCATAACTGTTAGGTGCAGTAGTAAGAATAAGCTCGTTTGCCAAAAGGTTATCTACCGGAGTGCGGTAAACCTTTCTGTCATTACCGGTATAGTAGTAATATGTTCCGTCTGTTGCGAAATTGGGCATAGTCTGTGTTCTTAAATCGGGAAGGTCAAGAGTTTTGCAGATATAATTATCCGCATTTATCACAAGTCCGTTTTTATCGTCATAACTGTATTCCCAGCCGAATTCATCAACTGCAAAACGCCAAGTGAGGGGGAAGTATGTCACATCGCGGAAAGTGATAAGAGGATATTCTTCACTATTATTGTCTATCTGCTTGCCATTTACAATAATATTGAAATTGCAGAGGCTTATTTCATTTAGTTTTCCGTTTTTCCATTCCCAGTTGTAGTTACGGTATGCACCCGAAATATTTTCTTTTGTAATTTCAAGCGTGTTTGTATCGCCATCCCACTTTGTAGCAACACCGAGGAAACGGCAATCGTAATATGTCATAGGGAAGTACACAATATCCTTGTACTGCAAAAGGGGATACTGTCTGTAACTGTTATCCACACTCTGCCCGCTGAGTGTAACCGCGCAGGAAGGTATATTTGCAACCTCTTTCGCATACGCATTTGATGCAAAACAAAGGATGACTAATGTAAAAAGAATTGCAAGTTTTTTCATAAGAGTACCTCCTGATTAAATTTTTAATTCAACTACGCAAAATTCTCCTGTTTCTATATTTCTGTAAATCAGGGTGTTTCCAAAAATAGTAATTGCAGTCGCATCATCTGCACTTTTGAAAGGCGACATTACATAAAAACCGTTCCAAGGGTCGAAAACAACAAGCCTTGCCTTGGGATTTTCAGATTTATCTCTTGCTATTAAATAGCCGTTTTGATAACTGAAACTTGTTTTTGGAGAAAACTCCATAATTAAAGTGCCTTGACGCGGAGACGGGTCTATTCCTCTATAGTCGTCAAACATAAACACGCTGTAGCCTTCATCATCACCCGTTACAACATACATACCCGTATAGGGATTAGTTACAGTAGTGCTGATATCTTTTCGAATCATGGGCACCATCATAACAAGCGGTTTTGAATCGTTGTCGATTTCAAAGAGTTCTTTTGTTTCTGTATGGTATTGATAAAGTTTTCCATTGGCAGAATAGATTATTTTTATTCTGCTGCCGCTTTTGGTGTTGACAAAAGAATCATACGCCTTGAAATTATCAACATTTGAAGCAATCTCCGTAATTTCTCCGTTTTTAACATTTATGGAATACAAGATTTTTATCTCTTCTTCACCTTTGTAGCCAATCACATAAATATTATCTCCTACAATTTGAGGAGGAATAACCTCATCCGATGAATGGCGACCAGGCGTGCCAAAGGAGATACCCGGTATTTCAACCTCGGTTTTATCCTCTCCAATATAGTAGCAAAATTCCCAAGTTCCGGTAAAGAAAGATAGTTCAGCCTTAACACCGTCGCCATAGGCATGATAGTACCTTACCGCCCCTAGCATAGTCGAACGAGGTGGGTTAGCCTCGGTAAGGGTTTTATCTTTGTTGATATAGTATTGATAGGTCGTTCCCATAGTAGCACCGCCACTATGGTAGTTCAAAAATACTTTGCCATCTGAAAAGCCAAGTCCTGCAGGTGTTCCACTTCCTATATGATGAATAACCTCCTGCTTGCCAAGGTCGTCAACAGGTGTTCTATATATATTGCCATTTGCTGAATTGTGATGGTAATAATACTCTCCGTCACAGGTAAAACCGTCATAAAGGGAGTTCATTTCAAGAGAAGACAAATCAAGCATCTTTATTTTGTGGTTAGCTGAATTTATCACAAGTCCGTTTTCGTTATCAAAAGAGTATTCCCAATGAAACATATCCACTGCAAAACGCCATGTAAGAGGGAAGTATGTCACATCACGGAAGGTTAAAAGCGGATAAGGCTCTGCTTTGTTATCAATTTTTGTTCCGTTTACGATTATATTGAAATCGCAAATAGTTACATCGTTTTTTGCAGAGTTCTTACTTTCGCTTTCATAAGCAGTAAGAATAGAGTTTATATTAGTCCTTGATATAGTAAGTGTATTTGTTTTTTCATCCCACTGTGTTTCAACGCCGAGATGACGGCTGTCAAAATAGGTCATGGGAAAGTATGTAATATCTTTGTATACAAGCAGAGGATATTCTCTAAATTCGCTCTCAACCTTGTTTCCGTTGAAATGCACATCAAAAGA
>JAZNLD010000011.1:0-1962 GCA_045578925.1 Clostridia bacterium | reverse complement strand
AGCCACCAATTTTTAAAAATTGGTGGCTTTTTGCATAAAAACTGATATAATGTAAAATATAAGGTAGAAGGTGATTTATATGATATTAACTATAACTGCAAATCCTACAGTTGATCGTGTATATTTTGTTGATGATTTTAAAATGGGTGAGGTTCATCGCCCTGAAAGAATGGTATACTCTGCCGGCGGAAAGGGACTTAATGTAGCAAGGGTTTCTCACATACTGGGTGAGGCTTCTTCTGCTATGGGTTTTGTCGGTGGCTTTAATGGTGAATATATAAAAAGCGAGCTTCAGAAACTTGGTATTAAAACTGATTTTACACAGGTTGACGGAGAGACTCGCGTTTGCATAAATATTTCTGATAAGAGTGGGCTCTCAGGTGAAATCCTTGAAAAAGGTCCTGTTGTGACACGCGCCCAGATAACTGAATTTATGAGGGAATTTGAAACGTGCGTGGATAATTATAATATTGTCTGCGCGTCGGGAAGCTTGCCACAAGGTGTTGACAGTAGCTTTTACTGCGAAATTATACGCATATCCCGAGCACATAATAAGCGCGTAATAGTTGATGCCAGCGGAAAAGTTTTAGAGGATGTTATTGAGGCAAAACCCTTTATGATAAAGCCTAACCGATATGAATTATCGCTCCTTATGAGAAAGGAAATAACTTCGCTTGAAGATGTAAAAGAGGCACTTATGTTCCTTTACAAAAAGGGAATAGTGCTCCCGCTTATAACTCTTGGTAAAGATGGTGCAATGGCTTATATTGACGGCAAGTTCTATAAGTTCAATTCACCCGATGTACAGGTCAAAAATACTGTCGGTTCAGGCGACAGCACCGTTGCAGGAATCGCGACGGGGTTAAGACGAGGCATGAATATCATTGATAGTATAAAACTCGGTATGGCGGCAGGAACGGCAAATACGCAGTTTGAAGAAACAGGCGTAGTATCACAGGAACTTGTAGAAAAATATTATAAAGAAGTAACAGTAGAAACATTATAATAAAAGGATGCAGGATTTATAATCCTGCATCCTTTTGTTTACCGCCTTTAGTGTTGGTCGTTAAGGCTAACTTTAAGACATAAAAAAGAAGCGTGCCACTTCACCCATTTCGCATCCCTACTAAATTCAAATACGACAAATGTCGCTTGCGATAAAATTGCGCAATTCCCTATATGTAAAGATGCGACACATTGGCTATCCCCAATGTGTCGCATCTTTACTTTACTATACTGTATGATTATTTACTTATCTGTGCGAGAGCCTCTTCCTGCTCCTTCTGCACATCTTCAAAAACTGAAATCATAGGCTTTATGTCCTTACCTTTAAGCTTTCTGTCAACATAGTTTCTCGTAATCTTCATCACAAGACCCGAAAGAGCTAAAACGCCAATAAGGTTGGGCACCATCATAAGGCCGTTAAATGTATCTGATATATCCCACGCAAGTGATGATGTAAGCAGTGCACCGCACAAAATCATTACAAGGTGTATAACCTTATACAAAACAACAGATTTTGTACCGAAAAGGTATTCCCATGCCTTTGAACCGTAATGGTCCCATCCAAGAACTGTTGTGAATGCAAAAAGCAGAATTGCAATAGCAATAAATCTTTCGCCCCAGATACCAAAAACATTACCAAATGCGTCAGCAACCAATGTTGCGTCTGTGATACCTTCCTGAAGAGCGCCTGAATCAAGGTTGATAAATCCACTTGTTAAAACAACAAGAGCTGTCATTGTACAAACAACCATTGTATCTGCAAATACTTCGAAAATACCCCAGAGACCCTGACGAACAGGTTCAACAACGTTAGAGTTTGAGTGAACCATTACAGATGAACCAAGACCTGCTTCGTTAGAGAATACACCACGCTTAAAGCCCCATGTGATAGCCTGCATGATAACGTATCCGCCTACACCGCCTGCTGCTGCCTTTGTGCTGAATGCACCCTTAAAG
>JAZNLD010000010.1:0-2612 GCA_045578925.1 Clostridia bacterium | reverse complement strand
AATCTGTTCAAGGCAAGCTCGTCGGCGTACGAGGGTACGGTAGAGAATGCCTTGGACAGAAGCAAGCAAAAAGCCCTGAAAACCACGGTTTTCAGGGCTTTTATATTCGCTTGATTAATAAAATCTGTTTTATTTTTGTCGGTTCGTTTAGAATTGCCAACCCCTACAAAATTTTCATATATTTAATCTTGCTTGCGGTTGACCGACTTTTTCGACAGTCTGAAAGGTACAGTCTTTTGACTGTACCTTTTGTTTATGGAATTGCGTATTTTTTCGCGAGCAACATTTGTCAGTTTGACGTCAGGACGCGAAATGGGTGAAGCGGCACGCTTCTTTTACCTCAACGGGTTTATATTCGTTTTTTCCATACTGGGAATATGTCTGCGGAGAATTCTTTTCCTTGACATTCTGAAAGCGTTTGTACGGTATTCAACGCGCGCTGCAAACTCTTTTTTCTTGAAATCACGGCACATAAGTCCCGAAAGGAAAATTATAACTACCACAAAGAAGTGTGCAAACGCTGACGAGTATATGTACGACAAGTCGGGGATATATGTAGATATTTCGCCAAGGTTTTCAAGACTCAAAACCTGCATAGGCATTGCAACCATATTCACATACGGGCGAACGACATCTATAGAAAGAAGAATGAGCGTTATAGCCGCGTAAATAACGTATGAAGCCATACTGATAAGGCAGTAATCGGAAAACCTTGAAAAAACGCCGTAATACACCCTCTGGCGTCTGAGAAGCAGTATCATGAAAGAGACCATTGCTAACGCCGCGCACAAGAAGGTGAAAAAGTCCGAATATTTCACCAAAACCTTATCAAGAATAAATTCCTTTATAAGATATAACGGAAGCGAGCATATAAACGAATAAAACAGAAATATAAGCGCACGCTTTGTTATTTCGTCCGCAAGAATCGGAAGTCGCGAAAATCCGCAAATCTGCACGATGCTGAGCATAAGCGAAAATAATATCGCAAAATTCACACACGCGCTGCGAAGGAATGTAATATCCGAATTAAGTGTTCTGAAAAGTGCGAAGAACGAAAGTGCCACAAATGCACCGAAAATCAGCTTTGAGAAAAATACCGCGCAGATAAACACCGGCGAAACCATTCTTTTATGATTTTCGACTGAAAGCGTTTTATAGACCGTTTTAGTTCGTTGTGCCTTCTTCACATCCGTTCTGTAAACGGCAATTTTGTGAACAAATCCGGTTTTTTTAAGACAAAGCGAATGTATCAATGCAATCGGGAACAAAAAGAGTGAATAAACATACCATTTTGTGAAGCGCAAATTTTTACACGCCGCAATAATAGCAGGGACAAACGCCGCTACTATCAGCACGAGTACCATCATAGCGAAAATGTAGGTCACTTCTATCTCCCCTTTATAAAGATATGTGAGCTTTTATCAATAAGCCTTACCCCAGTAAACCATAGTTTTTGCCTTTTTGCCACAGCACACACAAGTTTCGCCGAGATTTTCCTGTTCAAAGGGCATACAACGTGCTGTTGCGCCTGTATCTTCCTTAATTTTGAGTTCGCAGGCCTCGTCTCCGCACCACATTGATTTTACAAATCCGGGCTTGGTTTCAACGATTTCCTTGAATTCGTCGTAATTGTTTGCAACATAAGTATGCTCATTACGATGAAGAAGAGCCTTGTTAAAGAGATTGTTCTGGATATCATCAAGAAGCTTTGCAACTGTTTCCTCGATACCGTCAAGAGAAACAACCTGCTTTTCACCTGTGTCACGTCTTACAAGTACACAGCAGTTGTTTTCAATATCCTTAGGACCGATTTCAAGACGAACGGGAATACCCTTCATCTCGTATTCTGCAAACTTCCAGCCGGGAGTCTTATCTGAAAGGTCGATATCTGCACGGATAGTCTTCTTAAGAGCATTGCAAAGCTCTGTCGCTTTTTCGCTGACACCTTCCTTATGCATAGCAATCGGCACTACCATCAACTGCTTGGGAGCGATTCTGGGAGGAAGCACAAGACCGCTGTTATCACCGTGTACCATAATAAGCGCACCGATAAGACGTGTTGTAACACCCCATGATGTCTGGAATACATACTGAAGCTTGTTTTCTTTGTCAGAATACTGGATTCCGAACGCCTTGGCAAAACCATCACCGAAATTATGGCTTGTACCTGACTGAAGAGCCTTACCGTCGTGCATAAGACTTTCGATTGTATATGTTGCAACTGCACCTGCGAATTTTTCCTTGTCTGTCTTTCTACCCTTTACAACGGGGATTGCAAGGTACTGTTCGCAGAAATCAGCATATACATTAAGCATACGGATTGTTTCTTCCTGTGCTTCTTCCGCTGTAGCGTGTGCTGTGTGACCTTCCTGCCACAAGAATTCCATACTGCGAAGGAGAGGACGGGTTGTCTTCTCCCAACGAACAACGCTACACCACTGATTATAAAGTTTGGGAAGGTCGCGGTGTGACTGAATGATATTACTGTAATGCTCGCAGAAAAGTGTTTCACTCGTAGGACGGACACACATACGCTCGGTAAGTTTTTCACCGCCGCCATGAGTTACCCACGCAACTTCGGGCGCGAAGCCTTCAACGTGGTCCTTTTCCTT
>JAZNLD010000009.1:0-6906 GCA_045578925.1 Clostridia bacterium | reverse complement strand
CTTTACAGTGCTACTGATATGATAGTTGTAGGAAAGTTTGCCGGCAAGGAATCTCTTGCTGCGGTAGGTTCTACAACTCCTGCAATAAATATGATAATAAATATCTTTATCGGAATGTCCTCCGCGACGAATGTCATTGTTGCAAGAAAATTTGGAGCAGGCAACAAATCAGGTGTTTCAAAGGCAATTCATACTGCTATAGCAATGTGTCTTGCAGGCGGTGTGTTTATTATGATAGCAGGTATTCTCCTGTCTAGAAACATTCTTTCCCTGATGAGCTGCCCTGAAGATGTTATAAGCCTTTCAACGCTTTATATGAAAATATATTGCATAGGCATTCCTGCCATGCTTATATATAACTTCGGAAGCGCAATAATGCGTGCTTTTGGTGATGCAACACGTCCTACATATTACCTTGCAATATCAGGTCTGATTAATGTTGTATTAAATCTTTTGTTCGTTATCGTGTTCAAAATGGGTGTTGCAGGCGTTGCAATCGGAACAATAGTTTCCCAGGGAACATCGGCAGTGCTTGTTATAATAAACCTTATGAAATTTGATGACGAAACAAGACTTGATATTAAAAAAATCAGGTTTTTTTCAAGCGAGGTCAAGGAAATGCTTCTTCTGGGTATACCTGCAGGTATTCAGTCATCAATCTTTTCAGTTTCAAATGTAATTATACAGTCATCAATCAACTCCTGCGGCTCTAATGCAATGGCAGGAAATAGTGCTGCCGGAAGTATCGAAAACCTTGAATATGTTGCTATGGGAGCTTTCTATCACGCGATACTTACTTTCATGGGACAGAATATTGGTGCCAAGAAATTTGACAGAATCAAAAAAGGATACTGGATAGGTTTTGGAGCTGCTGGTATCTTTGGTATAGTATTGTCTGTTGTTATAGTACTTTTGTCTCCGCTTCTGATAAAAATTTACACCGATTCTCCGGAGGTAGCGCGCATAGGTGTGGAAAGATTGGCTATTATAGGAGGAACGCAGTTCCTCTGCGGACTTATGGAAATCGGAACAGGTTCACTTCGAGGAATTGGCGTTGCAAACAGGGCAATGATTACCTGCCTTGTCGGCGTGTGTGGCGTGCGTATACTTATGAATATAGTAGGTGCACCCTTTAATACCCCGTCAGACCTTAAAGTTCTGTATGCTTCATATCCGATTTCATGGGCGATTACAACGGCTATACTGGCAGTTCTCTTCTTCTCAATTATAAACAGCAGAGAAAAGAAATGGCGTGAAAAAACAGCTGATCAGAAACAATAAATTTTTATAAGGAAACCGAGATATGAAAAAACTTGCACTTGGCATACTTGCGCATGTTGACAGCGGAAAGACGACTCTTTCCGAAGCCATGCTTTTTACATCGGGTGAAATACGCCGTCTTGGGCGTGTTGACCACGGTGATGCATTTCTGGATACAAATGATATAGAACGCGACAGGGGAATTACCATTTTCTCAAAACAGGCAGTAATAAACACCCCTGATGCGCAACTGACCTTGCTTGATACTCCGGGGCACGTGGACTTTTCTGCAGAAACGGAGAGGGTACTCTGGGCGCTTGATGCGGCAATTCTCGTAATAAACGGGGCAGAGGGCGTACAGAGTCATACTAAAACTTTGTGGAAACTTCTTGAAAGTCACGCTATCCCTACATTTGTATTCATCAATAAAATGGATATGAAAACGGCTGATGCCGATAAAAACCTCCGTGGGCTTCAAAATGCCTTCGGGGGTGGCTTTGTTGTATTCGGAAATGAGGACGAGAGCTTTTTTGAAGAAGTCGCACTTTGCAGCGAAGAACTTTGTGACGCCTTACTTGAAAATGGTGTGGTTACAGATGATGAAATAAGAAATGCTGTGTCACAGCGCAAGATATTCCCGTGTTATTTGGGAAGTGCGCTTAAAAATCAGGGCGTTGAGGAGCTTCTTTCAGGTATTGAAAAATATACACTCTATGCAGATAAAAATGAAAACTTTGGCGCACGCGTATTCAAAATTTCAGAGGATGAAAAAGGCGCGCGGCTTACCAATATGAAAATCACGGGTGGAAAGCTTTGCGTCCGTGATAAAATAGGCGAGGAAAAAGTCGGCGAAATCCGTATATATTCGGGCACGAAATATAAATCCGTGCAGGAAGTTACGGCAGGAGATGTATGTGCCATCTGCGGTATTTCGTCGGTGCTCGGTGGCGAGGGACTAGGCTTTGAAAAGAATTCTCCGACGCTCACTCTTGAACCTGTATTCAATTATCGTATTATCATAAAAGACGGTACCGATCCGCGTGTAGCTCTTGCAAAACTCAAAAAACTTGAGGAAGAGGAAACCCAGCTCCGGGCAAGCTATAACAGTGCTCTTGGCGAAATTCATATTCAGCTTATGGGCGAGGTACAGCTTGAGGTTATCAGCCGTATTCTTGCCGAGCGTTTTGACCTTTGTGTTGAATTTGCGCAGGGAAGCATAATTTACAAGGAAACAATTGCATCCAAGGTGGAGGGCGTAGGTCATTATGAACCTTTACGCCACTATGCCGAGGTGCATCTTCTTTTAGAACCTCTGAAAAGAGGCGAGGGACTGCGTTTTGAAACAGATTGTAACGAGGACTTTTTAAGCAGAAACTGGCAGCGCCTTGTTTTAACGCATCTCAACGAAAAACGACATATCGGGGTCCTTACGGGAAGTGCAATCACCGATATGAAAATAACATTGAAATCGGGAAAAGCGCATCTTAAACATACCGACGGCGGCGATTTCCGTCAGGCAACATATCGCGCGGTAAGACACGGATTAAGATGTGCAGAAAGCGTGCTTCTTGAACCATATTATGACTTTACTTTAAATCTTCCGACGGAATCTGTCGGAAGAGCTATGACAGATCTTGAAAAAATGGGTGCAACAATCAATCCTCCCGAAATATCAGAAAACGAAGCCATTCTTACAGGCTACGCACCTGTAAGGGAAATCCGATCATATCAGCGCAGTGTGACAAGCTATACCCATGGACTTGGGACACTGTCGTGCTCTTTCCGTGGCTATCTGGAATGTACAAGTTCGCAGGAAATAATTGATGAAATAGGATATAACTGCGACGCAGATATTGAAAACAGCGCCGACAGTGTATTCTGTGAGCACGGTGCAGGCTTCAATGTTCCGTGGCATCAGGTAACTGAATATATGCACCTTGACAGTATCTTCAGCGAAAAAACTGACGAGGTTGCTTGTGTGGTACATCGCCCGAAAACAAAAGCGGTATATGACGATGACGAGCTTATGGCGATTTTTGAACGCACATACGGAAAAATTGTTCGTAAAAACCACAATGCGATGCGTACTCCCAAGGATGTTGCGCCGCAAAAGAAACATCATGCTGCTCCGCATAAAGAAGGGCCTGGATACCTTCTCGTAGATGGTTATAACATCATTTTTTCGTGGGATGAACTCAAAGATATTGCCAAAGACAGTCTTGAAGATGCACGAAATATGCTCATTGACCGCATCTGCGCATATAAGGCGATGCGTCCTTACGAAATAATTGTTGTTTTTGACGCGTACAAGGTAAAGGGAAACCGCGGGGAAGTGGAGAAAATACACAATATAACCGTGGTTTATACCAAGGAGGCTCAAACCGCTGATGCTTATATTGAAAAGGTTGCGCACGAGCTTGGAAAGAAACACCACGTACAGGTTGCAACAAGCGACTATCTTGAACAGTTAATTATCCTCGGAAGTGGTGCAATACGAATAAGTGCAAGTGCGTTCATACGTGAAATTGAGGACGCGAAAAAGGAAATTGAAGAAATTATTAGCGGGAATTTTGTTGAAAATATATAAAAAGAAAGATCTTATTTGAAAATTCTGTTGTGAAACCTTGACTAAAGATCGAAAAAGGATTATAATGATAAAATAGTATATCTACCGATTAAACTATAAAAATTTATTATAAACTCAAGGAGGAATTTTTCATGGCAAGACAAAAGAAAACCATGGACGGTAACACCGCTGCAGCATATGTCTCATATGCGTTTACAGATGTTGCCGCAATTTACCCCATCACACCTTCTTCCAACATGGCAGAAGTAACTGATGAATGGGCTGCTAAAGGAAAGAAGAATATGTTTGGCAGAACTGTAAGGATTGCAGAAATGCAGTCTGAAGGCGGTGCTGCAGGTGCAGTTCACGGCTCTCTTACAGCAGGTGCTCTCACAACTACCTACACAGCTTCTCAGGGCCTTCTTCTTATGATTCCCAATATGTATAAGATCGCAGGTGAACTTTTGCCCTCAGTTATCAATGTATCTGCTCGTGCACTTGCTTCACATGCTCTTTCAATTTTCGGTGATCACCAGGACGTATATGCATGCCGTCAGACAGGTTATGCTATGCTTTGTTCTGTTAACCCTCAGGAAGCAATGGACCTCGGTGCTGTTGCTCACCTTACAACAATCAAGTCAAGAGTTCCTTTCCTTCATTTCTTTGATGGTTTCAGAACTTCTCACGAATATCAGAAGGTTGAGTGCTGGACAGACGATCAGCTTAAGGCTCTCGTTGACCTCGATGCAGTAAATGCATTCCGTCGTCGTTCGCTTAACCCCGAACATCCCGCACAGCGCGGTACTGCTCAGAACCCTGACGTATTCTTCCAGGCAAAGGAAGCAAATAACAAGTTTTATGATGCAGTTCCCGACATCTGTCAGGAATATATGGACAAGGTTAACGCTGAAATCGGCACAGACTACAAGCTTTTCAACTACTACGGTGCAGCTGACGCCCAGCACGTAATCGTTGCTATGGGTAGTGCTTGTGACACAATTCAGGAAACAGTTGACTATATGGTTAAAAATGGTGCTAAGGTTGGTCTTATCAAGGTCAGACTTTACAGACCCTTCAGCGCTAAGCACCTTATTGAAGCAATTCCCGCAACAGTTAAGAAGATCAGCGTTCTTGACAGAACAAAGGAATGCGGTAGCATCGGTGAACCTCTTTACCTTGATGTTGTTGCAGCTCTTCGCGATTCTCAGTTCAAGGATATCGAAATCTTCGGCGGCCGTTACGGTCTTGGTTCAAAGGATACAACTCCTGCACAGATTATTTCTGTTTACAAGAATAACGATAAGAAGAGATTTACTATCGGTATCAATGATGATGTAACATTCACATCTCTTGAAATCACAGAAAATCCCGACACAACTCCCGAAGGTATTACAAGCTGTAAGTTCTGGGGACTTGGTGCTGACGGTACTGTTGGTGCTAACAAGAACTCTGTTAAGATTATCGGTGACCACACAGATATGAACGTACAGGCTTACTTTGACTACGACTCAAAGAAGTCAGGCGGTCTTACAGTATCTCACCTTCGTTTCGGTAATGCAAAGATTACAAGCACATAACTTATCAACAAGGCTGACTTTGTTGCTTGTCACAAGGCTTCTTACATCAGAAAGTACGATATGGTTTCTGACGTTAAGCCCGGCGGTGTATTCCTTCTTAACTGCCCCTGGACAAAGGCTGAAGAATTTGAAGCTCATATCCCCGGTCAGGTTAAGCGTTACATCGCTGAAAACAATGTTCAGTTCTATGTAATTGACGGTGTTGCTATCGGTAAGGAAATCGGTCTTGGCAACCGTATCAATACTGTACTTCAGTCTGCATTCTTCAAGCTTGCTAACATCATTCCTGCTGAAGATGCAATCAAATATATGAAGGATGCTGCTACAGCTTCTTACTCAAAGAAGGGTGAAGCAATCGTTAAGATGAACCACGACGCTATTGATATGGGCGCGCAGAAGGTTGTTAAGGTTGATGTTCCCGCTTCATGGAAGGATGCAAAGGATGAAGACCTTTCAGTTAAGGCTGAAGGCGAAGGCAAGCTTATTGATTACATCAATAACATTCTTAACCCCATCAACTCATTTGCAGGTATGAAGCTTCCCGTTTCTGCATTCGTACCTTACGCTGACGGTGAAGTTCCGCTTGGTTCTTCTGCATTTGAAAAGCGCGGTATCGCAATCGACGTTCCCGAATGGAACAGCGACAACTGTATCCAGTGTAACTTCTGTTCTTACGTTTGTCCTCACGCTTGTATCCGTCCTGTAGTTCTTACAGAAGAAGAAGCAAAGAATGCTCCCGAAGGTATCAAGTATATCAATATGACAGGTCTTAACGGACTTTACTTCGCAATGGCTGTATCAGTTCTTGACTGTACAGGTTGCGGTTCTTGTGCTAACGTATGTCCCGGTAAGAAGGGCGAAAAGGCTCTCGTTATGAAGCCTCTTGAAACCCAGGAAGACAAGCAGGCATTCTTCAACTACGGTACAAAGATTCCCGCAAAGGCAGAAGTTCTTGAAAAGTTCAAAGAAACAACAGTTAAGGGTAGCCAGTTCAAGCAGCCTCTCCTCGAGTTCTCAGGCGCTTGCGCAGGTTGTGGTGAAACACCTTATGCTAAGCTTGTAACACAGCTTTACGGCGATAAGATGTACATCGCAAACGCAACAGGTTGTTCTTCAATCTGGGGCGGTAGCTCACCCTCAACACCTTACACAGTTAACGAAAAGGGCGAAGGTCCTGCATGGGCTAACTCACTCTTCGAAGATAACGCAGAATATGGTTACGGTATGTACCTTGCACAGAATACTCTTCGTGAAGATCTTGTGGCAAAGGTTGAAGCAGTAGCTGAAAAAGCAGCAGACGCTGACAAGGCAGTAATTGAAAAGTTCATCGAAACTAAGGAAGATGTAAACGCTAACAAGGTTGCAACAGCAGAGCTCGTTGAAGTTCTCGCTAAGATGAACACTCCTGAAGCAGCTGAAACCCTTAAGGATAAGGAATACCTTTCAAAGAAATCCGTATGGATTCTTGGTGGTGACGGCTGGGCATACGATATCGGTTACGGC
>JAZNLD010000008.1:0-16545 GCA_045578925.1 Clostridia bacterium | reverse complement strand
GTGAAGACCTACACCCCATGTTGAGTGATAACCGCCAAGACGCTCAATTACATACGCATATGCCTGAGGAACAATCTTGATGTTTGAAATCACAAGAACAATAAAAATCAATAAAATAACAAAAATTGCACCCATAAAAATACTCCTTTTTAATTTGAAATTTTATCTACAATCAATTTAACTCCTTCAATCTCCTTGACTGTGACATACGAATCCTTTTCAATAGGATTTCCGTCAGCGCTTCTGGCACTCCACGAATTCCCGCATACTTTGACACTGCCTTTTGCATCAATGTTGGAAATGTCTTCGGTAACCACCGCGGTTTCTCCGATAAGTGCATCAATGTTGGTTTTTGTGTCACTGTTGGATTTTAGTTTATGCACAATCTTTCTTGTAAATACAAGAAGAAGTGCGGAAGCAATTATAAAAACCCATATCTGCAAGGATGTGCTGAGATTAAAAAGCGAGCATATAAAGGCGAATAATGACCCGCCCGCAAACCATATACAGATAAACTGTGTAGTAACAGCTTCAAGCACTAAAAACGCAACAAATACTATGAGCCATAAGAATTCCATTAACATCACCTCACTTCAATATATCTTATTTACATTATACTTTGAAATACGACAAAAGTCAATAAAATAAGCCTCTTATACAGCTCATTTAAAGACCGCAAAAAACTTTGCCGGAAAGACATAAAAATATTGCATTTTACCACTAAAAAGTATATAATAAAATAAGGTATGTATAATCATATGAGAGGAGGCGGAAAAGTGATGGAAAAGAAAGAAATTTCATGCGAAAAAGAAGTTTTTGAGAAACTTGAAAAACTCGGCATAAATAAGGACGGTATAATAGCCACACTCGTAACGGATCTTGACCGCCCCGCGAACTATGGAAAAACTACTGTTTGTGCGTTGGAAGATTCACTTTGTGTGATAGGTGAAGATGGAAGCTTTTTCCTGAAAAATTATAAAGATATTTCAGATGTATATACAGATACTTATGTTTCCTCAGGTTCGCTTATTATAAGAGAAGGTGAAAATCTTTTTGCAATCGCAGACTTCACTTTAGCAGTTTCAGCACGCGTTGAATGGTTTGTGAATATTCTTCATAAGCTTCTTGCAGGGGAAAAGCCTGATCTTGAAAAGACAACAATAAAACAGAACGCGGATTTTGAATATATAAATAACGGCAGAAAAAAACTCTTTTTCAGAGTGCTTTCGTATGTTCCGAAATATAAAAAACAACTTTTTGCAATTATGTCGATAATTATACTATCAACATTTGTGAATCTGCTTCCCCCGTACCTGTCGGGTAGTGTGCTTTATGACGAGGTGCTGAATCCGAACGGAAAATATGCAGGCGCAATTTTACCGCTTGTATCCATTCTCGTTTTAATAGCGGCAATAACGGTAGGTCTTGGAATTCTTCTCGGACGAGTTGGCGCTGAAATGTCAGGACTCATCATCTACGATATCAAGACAGACGTTTTTTCCGCTATGCAGAATCTTGGTATGAGCTTTTTCTCATCAAAGCGTACGGGAAATCTTCTCAACAGAATAAACAGCGATGCGCTCGATATTCAGTATTTCTTAAACGACGGATTACCTAATTTTATAATAAATGCAGCTACAATATGTGCAATCGGACTTTTCCTTTTTATCGTAAATCCGGTTCTGTCAATTGCTGTTTTGATCCCTGTGCCTGTTATTGCACTTATCATAAAAAAGTCAACACGAAAATTCAAAAAAATTAAGTGGCATTCTTGGCGTCGCTCATCGGCAATGAATTCGGTTATAAATGACACACTTATGGGTGTGCGTGTGGTAAAGGCGTTCGGTAAAGAGGACACGGAAATACAGCGATTCAACGAAACAAGCAGACTTCTTGCTGAAAACAGAATTCGTGAAGGTGTTGCCGCGGCAAAAGTGTTTCCGATGCTCAGCTTCATTATGTCACTCGGCGGATTTATAGTATGGGGTATCGGTGGCGGACAGGTTCTCCGTGGTGAACTTACATTCGGTGAACTTATGACTTTTGTCGGTTATCTTTCTCTCTTATATGCGCCCGTCAACTTTATGGTAAAGACATTTGACTGGTGGACAAACTGTATGAACAGTGCCCAGCGTATTTTTGAGGTTATTGACAGAAAGACCGATGTCCCCGAAAAAGAAGACGCAAAAACTATCAGTGTCGAGGGAAATATTGAGCTTAAGCAAGTATCGTTTTCCTACGAACCTAACAGGGCTGTTCTTAAAAATGTTTCGCTTAAGGTTAAAAAAGGTGAAATGATTGGTCTTGTCGGACACAGCGGTGCAGGAAAAAGTACCATAACAAACCTCATCACTCGTCTTTACGATGTAAATGATGGTGAAGTCCTGATAGACGGAGTGAATGTAAAAGACCTCAGCTTCGAATGCCTTCGCGGAAACATCGGAATGGTGCTTCAGGATACATTTCTTTTTGAAGGAACTATCGCGGAAAATATTGCATACGGAAAACCTGATGCTTCTGTAGAAGAAATCGTAGATGCGGCTAAAAAAGCATATGCGCACGATTTTATAACCTCGCTTCCTGACGGGTACGACACCCTGATAGGAAAGGGTGGCTCGAATTTGTCAGGCGGTGAAAAGCAGCGCGTAAGCATTGCACGAGCGATTCTTATGAATCCGCCTATTCTTATCTTTGATGAAGCAACTGCATCTCTTGATACGAAAACCGAGCAACAGATTCAAAAGGCAATGGACTTTTTGATGCAGAACAGAACAACAATTGCGATAGCGCATAGATTTTCGACTCTTAAAAATGCTAACAGGCTGGTGGTTGTTGAAAAGGGTGAAATTGTTGAGGAGGGAACTCACGAGGAACTCTTCAACAAAAAAGATGGTGTTTATGCAAGAATGGCGCATCTTCAGCTTGACGCAGTTAAAATGGAATCCCCTTCTTGAAAGGAAGATGGAAATGCAAGAAAAAATAAGTTATATAAATGCAAGCGACCTTGAATTTTATACTTCCGACACATCTCTTTTGTTTTTGAAGTACAAAGGGGAAGATTTGGGGCGCATATCGGTTATAAGAATGTTTCCATTCAGATTTGAAGAGGAATATATTGTAATCCGCCAGGAAAATTATTCACGACACGACAAGGAAACTGAAATCGGAATTCTTCGTAATGTCAGCGAGCTTCCCAAAACGCAGGCAGACCTTGTCCGTAAGGAACTCAAAAAAAGATATTTCATTCCTGAAATCATCTCGGTAAAGGATGTGAAGGAAGAATTCGGCAGTGCCATATGGAAAACCGTAACCACATCAGGGGAAAGGGAATTTACTATGAATGACCTTGGTACAAATGTGAGAGGACTCGGCGCAGGAAAGGTTATGCTTGTCGATGTTTACGGGAACAGATATTACATTCCCGATATTGAAAAAGTGGATGATAAGGCGAAAAAGGTACTTGAAATCTGGATTTAAATTTTATTAAGTTAAAGAAACCTGAATTTCACCGTTTTAGGAATGTTCGGACTATGCACTTTCGGTTAAGGAGGATTGACTATGAGTAATCATGCAGCGATAACTGAATATAGCAAACTTGTCGCAAACGCGCTTGATGAAAAGGAAATTCTCATCTCATCAGAATTCGATCTCGATTTTGATGGTGCATACAAAAACGGACTTCTTGCAGTAAGTGCGGATAAGATATGTGCCGTCACAGAAGAAAAGGTTATTCTTGTTGAGAATATTTCAAACATTGAAAAAGTATGTTGCGGTGAATATACAGGTGGCGGAATACTTGAAGCTTACTTTAAAAACGGCAGAAAGCAGATTGTACGCTTTACAATGCGCTATATGGAGCAGTTCAGTGCGATTGCCGGGATAATAAATGAAATCGTATCTGGAAATATTCCACAAATAAACGAAAAAACATTCCCGAGGGAGAGAGTTTGTCCAAAATGCGGAAGACCATTTATCAGAAACACAACCGTCTGCAGATTTTGTACGGATAAGCTTGGAATAATAAAAAGACTCTGGATACTTTCAAAAAGCTGTCGTCCTCTTTATGCAATACTTCTTTTGCTTTTCTGGATAACAAGTGCTGCAACGGTCGCAACTCCCGAACTTTCAAAGAGACTTATAAACGATGTTTTAAACAATGAAAACGCAACAGCAGGAACGCTTCTTCTGATTGTTTCGCTGATGCTTGTATGTGGAATTGTTTCGTGGCTCGTTTCAGCGCTCCGTGATATCATTTCATCAAAAGCGAGCAATACGCTCGTAATGGAACTCCGCAATCATATTTATAAGAAACTTCAGCAAATGCCGCTTTCTTATATTGAGGATAAGAAAACTGGCGATCTGATGCAGAGAATAAATAACGACACACAGAGAATACAAACATTCATTCAGGATATTGCGATAATGGCGGTAAACGAGATATGTCTTTTTATAGCCGTTGCAATAATAACTTTTATGCTTGATGCGAGGATGGCGTTTCTTATATTTGTGCCGATGCCGTTTGCGGCATTTCTGGTTAACATAATCAGACGCAGTATAAGAAGACGCTATATGAAGCAATGGCGTAAAATGGACCGTCTTACAAACCGACTTACAGAAGTTCTTAACGGAATAAAAGTTGTAAAGGTCTTTGGCAGAGAAAACGATGAAATAAATCGTTTCAAGGAAACCGCAGGCGTGGTAAGAGATATCACCTGCAGAAATGAAAAGTATGTTTATACCGTTTTCCCGCTTATTAAATTTTTGATGGGACTTGGCGGATATTTTGTTATGCTTTACGGCGGCAGCAAAGTTCTCGGCGGAAGTATGAGTGTGGGTGAGCTTGTTCAGTTTTCATCATACGGAAGCTTCCTATATGCTAAGCTTGAGTGGTTCACAATGCTTCCAAGACACTTTACAATGGCAATGGTAAGTTCTCAGCGCGTATTTGAAGTGCTTGACGAAACTGATGAGAGCCTTAAAACAAACGAGAGCAGTATAAGTGATATAAAAGAAAAAATAGAATTCAACAAAGTTACTTTCGGTTACAAGAGCTACAGAAAGGTGCTTAAAAACATTGATGAATGTGTTCAAAGAGGTGAAATGATAGGACTTGTAGGACACAGTGGCGCAGGAAAGAGTACACTTATAAATCTTATCATGCGGCTTTATAGTGCAGACAGCGGTAAGATACTCCTTGACGGTATTGATATAAATGATTACAGAAAATCCGATTACAAGGATATGCTCGGTGTGGTGCTTCAGGAAAGTTATCTTTTCAGCGGTACAATTCTTGAAAACATCAGTTATTCAAACCCTTCAGCAACATTGGAAGATTGTGTGCTTGCCGCAAAAAAGGCAAATGCACATGATTTCATAATGTCTCTTCCCGATGCTTACGATACTTATGTTGGGGAGAAGGGGCACCGACTTTCAGGCGGAGAAAGACAGCGTATCAGTATAGCACGCGCAATACTTTCAAACCCAAAGCTTCTGGTACTTGATGAAGCGACGGCCTCAGTGGATACTGAAACCGAACAGAAAATACAAAACGCCCTTAAAAATGTTACGGAAGGAAAAACTGTTTTTGCAATAGCGCACAGACTTTCAACGCTTAAAAACGCAGACAGGCTTTTTGTTCTTGAAGAGGGCAGAATTGCTGAAACAGGTACTCATAATGAGCTTGTTGAAAAAAATGGTATATATGCTTCTCTTCTCCGCGCACAGCAGGAGATGGCAACAAGAAGCAATACGATAGATAACACTCATATAAAAAAGGATGAGCCAGAAACAAATAAAATTGAAGGGAATGTTGAGGATGAGCAAGATTAAAATAATTACTGACAGCGGTAGCGATATTTCCGTTGAAACAGCGCAAAAGCTTGGAATTCGTATGATTCCCATCTCATTTACTTTTGATGGTGAAACATATTACAGAGAAGGAGTAGATATGAAAAAGGATGAGTTTTATGAAAAACTCTCCGACAAGAATGCTCCTATTCCAAAAACGGCGCAGGTAACTCCTATACAGTATATAGACGCATATAATGAGGAACTTGATAACGGTTTTGATACTTTGATAGTTGTTACTATTTCTGCCAAGGGCAGCGGTATGTATCAGAATGCAGTTATGTCTGCGCAGGAAGTAATGGACGAGCGCGAATGTGAAATCATAGTTCTTGAAAACCTCGGTTTCTCATGTATGTACGGTGCGCCCATTATCCATGCGGCAAAAATGATTAACGATGGAAAAGGCAAAGAAGAAATTGTGTCATATCTTAATGATGCTTTTTGCGGAATCAAGACATATTTCCTCGTGGATGAGCTTTCCCATCTTAAAAAGGGCGGAAGAATAAACGCAGCAACACTTGTTATTGCAAGTATGCTTGAAATAAAGCCTGTTCTTGACATAAAGGACGGACTTGTTGTTCAGGATGGCTCGCTTCGTGGTAGTAAGAAACTTATGAAAAAGCTTGTCGGTAAAGCGAAAAATGACGGTTATGACCTTTCAGGGAAGACTGTATTTGTTGTGAATTCAGCAATTCCGGATATGGCAGAAGAGCTTAAAGCCGAAATTACACAGGCGTTTTCAGACGTTACAATAAAGGAACTTCAGATAGGTGCAGTTATCGGTTGTCATGGTGGCCCCGCTCTTGTAGGATTCCTTTTTTCAGACAAATATAATTTTGAGGATTTTGAGGTTTAATTATGTGGGTTGCAGACAAATGGAAAGACTATGAATGTATAGATACGGCAAATGGAGAAAAGCTTGAGCGTTGGGGGAATATCGTGCTTTGCAGACCTGACCCTCAGGTTATATGGGATGAAAAGGCAGCTCCTTCGCGTTGGAACGAAACCAATGCCCGTTATCATCGTTCGTCAACAGGTGGAGGAAAATGGGAATTCAGGAAAGATTTGCCTGAGCAGTGGACTGTAAATTACAGAGATTTGACTTTTAATATAAAGCCTATGGGTTTCAAGCATACAGGTCTTTTTCCCGAACAGGCAGTTAACTGGGACTATATGGCGGAAAAAATCAAGGGTCGCAAAGGTGCAAAGGTTCTCAATCTCTTTGCTTATACAGGTGGTGCAACTGTTGCCTGTGCAAAAGCAGGTGCAAGTGTAACCCATGTTGATGCTTCAAAAGGTATGGTTCAGTGGGCGAAGGAAAACGCCCGTTCAAGCGGGCTTGAAGACGCACCGATAAGATACCTTGTGGACGATTGTATGAAATTTGTAGAACGCGAAATAAGACGCGGTAACAAATACGATGCAATCCTTATGGACCCTCCATCTTATGGCAGAGGCCCCGGTGGAGAAGTATGGAAAATTGAAGATTCAATCTGTCAGTTTGTGAGAAGATGTGCACTCCTTTTAAGTGATGATCCTCTCTTCTTTATCATAAATTCTTATACTACGGGACTTGCTCCTACGGTGCTTACAAACCTTATGAGAATGTGTCTTCCCGAAGGAAAGATTGAATCTAATGAAATAGGACTTAACATTACATCATCTTCCATGGTGCTTCCGTGCGGAGCGACGGGAAGATGGGAAAGATAGTATTGGATTGATTTTATGAGTATTATTGAGGCAAAAAACCTGACCTTTTCTTATAAAAACAGCGAGAAAGAAAAGGTGGTTTTGGATTCTCTTAATCTTAATATTGAAAAGGGTAGCTTTACTGCGATTATCGGACATAACGGCAGCGGAAAAAGTACATTTGCCAAGCAGATAAATGCGATACTTCTCCCAAGCGGAGGAAGTATGTGTGTTTGTGGTATTTATACCACGGATGAGGATAAAATATACGAACTCAGAAAATCTGCAGGTATGGTTTTCCAGAATCCCGACAATCAGATTGTTGCAACAATCGTTGAGGAAGATGTTGCGTTCGGTCTTGAAAATCTTGGCGTAGAGTGGGAAGAAATGCACGAGAGGGTGGATTCTGCTCTCAAAGCGGTAAATATGTATAAGCACCGCAAGCGTGCACCTCACCTTTTGTCAGGTGGGCAGAAACAGCGCGTTGCAATTGCAGGAATTTTGGCTATGCAGCCTCAGTGTATTATCCTTGATGAGCCTACGGCGATGCTTGACCCGAAGGGCAGGAGAGAGGTTATGGATACAATTCTCTCTCTTAATAAGAAAAAAAATATCACAATCGTAATGATAACTCATTATATGGATGAGGCGGCAAAGGCTGACCGCGTAATTGTCCTGGATCGTGGGAAGGTTTTGTTTGACGATACTCCTGACAGGGTTTTTGAAAACGAGAAGGAACTTGTTGAACTGGGACTTGATGTACCTGTTCCGACGGCTCTTTCGCATAGACTCAGGGAAAAGGGTATAGATATAAAATCAGGTGTTCTTTCTCCTGAAGAATGTGCCCGTGAAATACTAAAACAAAGGAAACAGTCATGATAGAGCTCAGAAATGTTTCATATTCTTACAGTGCAAACAGCAGTGAAAATACTGTTGCACTAAGGAATATAAATCTAAAAATAAATAAAGGTGAGTTTATCGGTATAGCAGGTCATACTGGAAGCGGGAAAACTACCGTTGCGCAAATTATTGCCGGACTTATAAATCCGTCAGAAGGCGAGATTGTTGTAGAGGGTAAAACTTTTTCAGACTACAAGGAGTCTGCCCGCGCACTTCGTCAGAAGGTAGGTATTGTATTTCAGTATCCTGAACATCAGCTTTTTGAAGAAACTGTGTATCGCGACATCGCTTTCGGTCCTAAAAACAAAGGACTTTCAGAAAAAGAAATTGACGAATGCGTGAGGAAAAGCGCGCGTCTTGCTCATTTAAAGGAAGAACTTTTTGAAAAGTCGCCATTTGAACTTTCGGGCGGACAGAAAAGGCGAGTTGCAATTGCAGGTGTGCTTGCTACCAATCCCACAATACTTATTCTTGACGAGCCTGCTGCAGGACTTGACCCTGCAGGAAGAGCGCGTCTTCTGGCGGAACTCAGGAGAATAAGGGAGCAGGAAGGAACAACGATTGTGCTCATCTCTCACAGTATGGAAGATTTAGCTGAAAATGTTGACAGAATAATCCTCCTGGGCGACGGCGAGAAAATAAAGGATGCTTCTACAAGTGAAGTTTTTGAAGATACGGCAACACTTGAGAATTGCAGCCTTGAAATTCCTGAAATAACAAAGGTGATAAAACTTCTTAATGAAGACGGAATGAATCTTGCCGAAAATATTTTCACAATGGAAGATGCTGTAAAAGCAATCTGTGAAGCGTTGGAGGTGGAGAAATGATAAGAGATATCACTATCGGTCAGTATTATGATGCTCAGTCTCCGATTCACAAGATGGATCCGCGTACGAAAATATTGTGGACGATTTTTTATATGATTGCACTTTTTGCTGTAGAGGGATTATGGTCATATGTTGCAATTATTGCAGTTACACTGCTTATTATGAAAGCGTCACAAATCCCTCCAAGATTTATGCTCCGCGGTTTAAAACCGATAATTCTGCTTGTTGTTATTACGGCGGCGCTTAATCTTTTTATGACTCAGGGAGAAAAAATCATTTTTTCAAAAGGGATATTTACCGTCACTCTTGAAGGTATATATATGGCAACAAAAATGGCAGTAAGAATAATTCTTCTCATTGTAGGAACTTCGATTCTTACACTTACGACAACACCAACAGTTTTAACTGGTGGTCTTGAAGTCCTTTTGTCGCCATTAAAAAAAATAGGTATACCTATCTCTGTTTTTGTTACGATGATTGGTATAGCGCTTCGCTTTATTCCTACGCTTCTTGATGAAACGGATAAGATTATAAAGGCCCAGACTTCGCGTGGTGCGGATTTTGAAAATAAAAATCCTATTCTGCGGATAAAGTCAATGATACCTATACTTATTCCGCTTTTTGTCAGCGCGTTCAGAAGAGCAGACGACCTTGCGGTAGCTATGGAATGTCGCTGTTATAATGCAGACGCAAATCGCAGCAGTTATCGTAGGTTCTCTTTCGGAAAATATGATTTATACGCTCTCTTATCAGGAGTAGCACTTGTGATTATACTTGTTGTTATAAAGGTTGTGCTCTAAATGAACTACAAAATGACAATGGCGTACGACGGCACAAATTATCACGGCTGGCAGCGCCAGAAAAACGGAATAACAGTGCAGGAAATTGTTGAAAATGTTCTTTCAGAAATGTTTTCAAAAGAAACCATTGTAACAGGCTGTTCAAGAACTGATGCGGGCGTTCATGCGAAAGTGTATGTCTGCAACTTCTGCGGCGATACAACTATTCCCACAGATAAGATTCCGTTTGTTCTTAATACAAAACTCCCCGATGATATAAGGGTTTATAAATGTGAAGAAGTTTCTGAAGATTTCAATGCCAGATTTCATACTGTTACAAAGGCATATGAATATAAAATTGTAAATCGTCCGTTTAATGATCCGCTTCTTCGCAATTTTGTGTGGCACTATCCTGTGACACTTGATGTTGAAAAAATGAAAAAAGCCGCGGAAATCATTGTGGGAAAACACGATTTTGCATCTTTCTGCGCGGCGGGAAGTGTTGTAAAATCAACTGTGCGAACTGTTACCGAACTCTCCGTTAAAAAGGATGGCGACATAATAACCGTGCGTGCCGCGGCAGATGGCTTTCTTTACAATATGGTCCGTATAATTGTGGGGACACTTGTTTATGTCGGAAACGGAAAACTTTCGGAGAACGATATAAAAGAACTCATCGAAAAAAAGGACAGGCGAGATATGGGCATTACAGCCCCACCTCAGGGACTTTCGCTTGTGGAGGTTAACTATGAATAAACAGAAGATATTAAATATACTAAAAAATACTGCGTCGGTAGTTGTTATCATTGCTATGTTCGTAGTTATCTTTTATCAGAACAGAGACAGAGATATTTTCAAATTCGGAAAAGAAGAGAGCAGTAAGTTTATTTCCAGCAATCAAAATGTTGAAAGTGCATTTTCAGGCGGAGATATAGGCGTGGCAGGCGATAGTGCCGCTTTTCTTACGACAACTGCATATTCCGTAGTTGATAAAAACGGGAATGCGGATAGTTTCCCGATAGCTATATCAAATCCTGCTCTTTATACAAAAGGTGAATGGGCAGCTTGCTTCGAAAATGACTCAAAGGAAATAACAGTATTTAAAAACGAAGCACATGCATATAGTGTAAAGACTGATAATAAAATAATTACTGCAAAGATTAACAAAAACGGATACCTTTTTGCAGTAACTGAAAAAGAAGGATATAGCTGTGAATGTGTGGTTTACAATCGAAACGGCGAAGCCATTTTTAAATGGGATGTAAGCAAAAGTGAGTTTTTGGACGGAGATATAAATTCTGTCAATAATAAAATTGCTATTTCGCTTGCATCAGCAGGTAAAGATAAGCTTATCGGAGAGGTTTGCCTTATTGATGTAACTACGGCCGAGGTAATCAAAAAAGAAACTTTCGATTCGGAAATGTATTATTCACTCACCTTCAACAGTAATGATACATATACTCTTTTAGGTGATAGCTCGCTTGCATATTTTAATTCCGACGGTACTGTGAGATGGACATATTCTTTCGGAAAGAAAAATCTTGTGAAGGCTGATGTTTCTGACCACGACAAGCTTATTCTTGCATTTTCTTCTGCAGGGGCTCTTTCCACAGGCAAGGAAACTGAAATTGAAATAATCAATAAGCTCGGAAAAGTTACCGCACAAAAAAACTATGATGGAATAGTAGATGCAATTTCGCAGAATGAAGATTCCATAGCGCTTGCGTTTGGCAAAAAAGTTCTTATTACAAACGCAAAACTGGGATTAAAGAAAACCACAGAATCGGATTTCAATGTAAAAAAGATAGTTCTTTTCGGGAAAGATAATTTGTTTGCACTGGGAAATTCCGGTGGAAAAATTGTAAAGTAAGGGAAAATTATGGCAGATATTATTTTGATTATCGTTTTAATTATATTTGCGGCAACAGGTGCAAATAGAGGACTTATAAAAACTCTTGTAGGAATGACATCTACCGCATTATCGCTTGTTCTCAGTATGATTCTGTACAGCCCGATTTCAAAGGCACTTTATGAATCTTCTTTCGGAGACAGCGTAAAGGAATACGTGGGAGAGCTTCTTATGGAACGTGCAGAAGGTGCGGCGAAACTTCTTGTGACCGATGTGACCATAAGTGCGGCAAGCACTCTTGCAATGAATGTAATAGCCTTTCTAATTGTCATATTTGTGGCAAAGTTTGGCATAACATTTGTTTCGAAAATTCTGAATGTTGCAGCGAAGTTTCCCGTCATAAAGCAGGCGAACAAACTTTTAGGTATGGTTGTGGGATTTGTAAGCGGACTTCTGGTGTGCTACATAGTGGCAGGTGTAATAAAACCCATTTCTGCTGAAGGAAATTTGTTAATTATAAAAGAAAGTATTGAAGATTCGCTTCTTGCCATAAATCTTTACAGCAACAATATCGTTGCAGATCTTTTAATGCAGTTTATGAAGTAAAAAGAGTCCCTGAAAGAATTCTTTCAGGGACTCTTTTTATCTGCCGGCGCTTTTTAAAATGTTTTTCTGATGTGTTGAATTTTCGACACCACTGCTGTGTCCTATTGATTTATAGAAATGAAGGTCGAAATGTCCGTGTGCATCATTTCCTTTTACATAATCGTAATTTATTCCCTCGCCGTAATTGTCGCTTCTCCAGCTTGTCCATTCTCCGCCGGTAGCACCGTCGTTTCCTGCGTGAAGCATTCCTGCAGCACTTGCCGCGATAGTTCTTCCATTTATTTTAATAAGGACGCTGCGCTTGTTCCAATTTAAATTACCACCCCATATTTCTTTCATCTTAGCTGTGTCGCTTGCGGTAAGAGGCTCGCAGTCAGCATGGCCGCTTCCAACGGTTCTTCGGGCATTGAAACTTTTTCCTGTTTCAAGGTCTACGACTGTAAAATCAGCGTTTATAGGAACTACATACTGTGCCTCGCTGAACCATTCAAGCAGTTCTCCGTAACCGTTTGGAGCATACTTGACAGGGACATAGTGAACGGGGATTGTAAGCTTCATTCCGCTATAAACATAGCTTGACTCAGTAAGTGAGTTTGTGTCAAGTAACTCCTGATAGGGAATACCATATTTGATAGCTATGTTCCATAGTGTGTCACCACTTGTTACGGTATGTGTTTTGTATGTAACCGTAGGGGAGGAAGATGTGTTTCCTGACGATGTTCCTCCCGATGAAGAACCACCTGATGATGAGTTGCCCGAGGATTTCGGTATCGTTACTATATCTCCGATGTATAGTGTAGAACTGCCCGTAGCATTATTTGCGGCAAGAAGTTCCGCAAGTGAGATTCCGTATTTTTGCGATATTATCCAATACGTGTCACCTTTCTGTACGGTATAGGTTGTATGTTGATTATTTACGGAGGGAATAGTTATTTTCTGTCCTGAATAAAGTATGGACCATTCAGTTGCATTATTTGCATTCAGAAGTGAAGAAAGTGTCACTCCGCATTTTTTTGCGATAAGATAATATGTATCACCTTTTTGAACTGTGTAGGTGTTTGACGGCACTGTGATTATCTGACCTATCATCAGTGGTGATGATGAGTCAGCACCGTTTGCGTCAAGAACCGAATTTAAGGATGTGCCGAACTTTTGTGCAATATTCCAGTAGGAATCCCCCTTTTGTACGCTGTAGCGTACATCTGCAAAAGCGGCAGAGGGGATAAGTGCTATTGCCGTAAGTGATGCAATTATTTTTTTGTTTTTCATATAGTTTTCAAACCTTTCTGTCTGCATATAATATTCTATAGCATACCGCAGACAAGTACGCCTATAGAAATATTCGCTGAAAATCATAAAAATCTTTTATGTAAATCATGGTAAAATTTCAAAAAAATCTATTGACAAACTACGATTTTCTTGCTAAAATAACTACGGTTAGTTATAACTAACTAACCGAGCGGTGAGCTTTACGGAGGTGTTTTTATGAATCTTTTCAATGCAGAAGAAGGGAAAGAGTATATTATAAAAGAAATTTTGACAGAAGATGAAGAGCTTGATGCGTTTTTGTTTTCGCTTGGTTGTTACACAGGAGAGGCGATTACTGTTATATCAAGACTTAAAAGCAGCTGTATTGTTGCTATAAAAGACGGACGATATAATGTGGATCGACAGTTGGCAGAAGCAATCATCATCTAATTTTTTAGTATATAGTTAGTCAAGACTAACTGTTGGAACAGGAGAATTCTTATGAAAATAGCGTTAGCCGGAAATCCTAATAGTGGCAAAACAACGATGTACAATATTCTTACAGGGAAAAGTGAACATGTGGGAAACTGGGCAGGGGTAACAGTTGATAAGAAGGAAGCGCCAATTAAAAAGAGCTTTTATGACAAGGAAGAACTTATTCTTATTGACCTTCCCGGAACATACTCAATTTCGCCATTCACCTCCGAGGAGGGTGTAACAAGTTCTTATATAATGAATGAGTCTCCCGATGTTATAATAAATATTGTGGATGCTACAAATCTGAGTCGCAGCTTGTTTTTTACAACTCAGCTGCTTGAACTTGGTATCCCTGTGGTGGTAGCTCTTAATAAGAGTGATATTAACCATAAGAAGGAAACCGTAATTAATGTAGATATTCTTTCAGAAAAACTTTCCTGTCCCGTTGTAGAAACTATCTCAACATCGAGTGGGGATAATGGCCTCAATAACCTGATTGAGATTGCCGTTTCGCTTTTCGGAAAGGGGCAGAGTGCGCCTTTCATACAGGAGAAAATGGAGCTTATAAGCAAATCTGCAGTTAAGTCAGCTGACAGAAAGCGCTTTGACTTTGTGAATAAAGTCGTAAAGGAAGTAGAAAAGAGAAAAGTACGTACAAACGAAAAGAATTTCCAGGATAAAATTGATAAGGTTATTACTAATAAATGGCTTGGAATTCCTGTTTTTGCTCTTGTGATGTTTCTTGTGTTTGATATTTCACAGTCAACACTCGGTCCTTTTCTTGCGGATATTCTCGTAGGGTGGATAGATGCATTTTATGCTGTTGCTGAAGGCTGGATGCAAGGTGCGAGCGATATATTAAGGGCAATACTTCTTGACGGAATCATTGGTGGTGTAGGTGCGGTTCTCGGATTTTTACCGCTTGTAATGGTTATGTACTTCCTGATTGCGCTTCTTGAGGATTGCGGCTATATGGCTCGTGTGAGTGTTGTGCTTGATCCGATATTCAAAAAAGTAGGTCTTTCGGGAAAATCTGTAATTCCGTTTGTAATAGGAACAGGCTGTGCGATTCCCGGTGTTATGGCGTGCCGAACAATAAGAAATGAGCGCGAGCGCAGAGCAACAGCAATGCTTGCTCCTTTTATGCCTTGTGGAGCAAAGCTTCCTGTAATCGCACTTTTTGCAGGTGCATTTTTCGAGAATGCGACATGGGTTGGAACACTTATGTATTTTGCAGGAATTATAATAATATTCTTTGGTGCTCTTATTATAAATGCAATAACAGGAAGTAAGAACCGCAAATCGTTTTTTATTATGGAACTTCCCGAATATAAAATTCCGAGCATTAAAAGAGCAGTGTTGTCAATGATTTCGCGCGGTTGGTCATACATAGTAAAAGCGGGTACGATTATCCTTTTATGTAATGCAGTTGTTCAGATAATGCAGTCATTCACATGGTCGTTTGAATTAGCAGAAACAGCAGATAATTCAATTCTTGCGACAATCGCAAACCCCATTTCTTACATCATAATTCCTGTAATCGGAATTAAAGCCTGGCAACTTGCCGCAGCATCGGTTGCAGGGTTTATCGCAAAAGAAAATGTTGTCGGTACAATTGCCGTTGTTTATCCTGCGATTGCCGGTTTTATAAACGAAGACCTTGAAATGACTGGGGGAAGTGCCGAAATTCAGGCTGTGATGGGACTTACCAAAGTTGCGGCGCTTGCATACCTTATGTTTAATCTCTTTACTCCGCCTTGCTTTGCGGCGATCGGTGCTATGAATTCAGAAATAAAAAGCAGAAAATGGCTCTGGGGCGGTATAGGTCTTCAGTTTGCGACAGGGTATACAGTTGCATTCTGGGTATATCAGATTGGAACACTTATCACAACAGGTTCTTTAGGAAAGGCTTTTATTCCCGGGCTTATAATTGTTTTGGGAATTGCTCTTTATATTTCATATCTTATTTCAAAGGCTAAAAAGGAGAAATGATTATGAAAGATGCACTGATTTTATTAGTTCTCGTTGTGATTATTTCGCTTGCCTTGGGGTATATTATAAAGGCGAAAAAGCGCGGGCAAAAATGTATAGGATGTCCATACTCAAAAGAATGCAGCGAAAAATGCAGCTGCAATAAATTTTAATAACTGAAAGGTGCAGTTCCGCTGAACTGCACCTTTTTTTATAAAGTCACATATTTTTGTTAAAAATATGTTAAGGAAGCGTGGTTTTGTTGACAATCATACCTTGTTTATGGTATGATAAAGAAGTAAAAATTTGGTAAAAGGGAGTCATAGTATTGGGTTACTTTGAAGTCGGATCG
>JAZNLD010000007.1:0-5113 GCA_045578925.1 Clostridia bacterium | reverse complement strand
AATATTCAACGATGTTTCGGCGGCAGACTGGTTTGTAGCGGCTGTTGACTGGGCATCTAAAAAGGGAATTATCACAGGTACGCCCGAAGGTTCGTTCCTTCCCTATCAGGACATCAAGAAAGAAGAGCTTGTGGCAATTCTTCACCGTCTTGCAGGTTCTCCCGAATGGGTAGCTGACCTTGGTGTATTCGTTGACGGTGCAACCGTTTCCGAATACGCAAACGGCGCAATGCAATGGGCTGTAGCAAGTGGGATTATCGGCGGAGACAGCTATGGTCAGCTTAGTCCGCAGGGAAAACTTACAAGAGCAGAGCTTGCAACAATTCTTTACAGATATAACAGCATCAAAAACACACAGACAGAGATGGAGTAAAATATGCAGAAACTATTAAGCTATCTGCGTCGCGGCGTGGACGAATACAATATGATAAATGAAGGCGACCACATAACCGTTGGCGTTTCTGGTGGTAAGGATAGTTTGGCGCTTCTTTGCGGACTTAGTAAACTTCGTGACTTTTATCCGAAAAAGTTCACTCTTTCCGCGGTAACGCTTGATATGGGTTTCGGTATGGATTTTTCACCCGTGGAAAAACTGTGCGCGGAGCTTGATGTTCCGTATGTGTTAAAGCATACCGATATTGCCGAGATCATATTTGATATAAGAAAAGAATCCAATCCTTGTTCTCTTTGTGCCAAAATGCGACGCGGTGCGCTTCACGACGCGGCGCTTGAGCTTGGCAGTCACAAGGTGGCACTTGGTCATCATAACGACGACGCGCTCGATACATTTATGCTGTCGCTTGTGTATGAAGGCAGAATAAATTGCTTTTCGCCCGTGACATATCTTGACCGTAAGGATATTACACTTATCCGCCCGCTTGTTTATGCTCCTGAAAATTATATTACGGGTTTTGCCAAGAGGATGGAGCTTCCCGTTGTGCATAATAAATGCCCCGAGGACAAGCGCAGTAAGAGAGAATATGTAAAGAACCTTATAAAGTCGCTTGAAAAGGAGAATCCCGGCTTCAAGACACGCTTGTTTACCGCAATAGAGGGCGGTAACGTCAGCGGTTTTGGTGTAAAATAAAATGCAAAGTGCAGAATGCATAATGCAAAATTGTGCGGCATATGTAATTTAGCGCACAATCATTCTTAAGGAGTAATGCGACGGAAGAATCTTAGATCCTTCGCTTCGCTCAGGATGACAAAATACGAGTTTTATATTACAAAAAAGGAATTCACGATTGTTTCGTGAATTCCTTTTCTTTTATTTATAATTCTGCATTCTGCATTTTGAATTTTGCATTATATAAGGTCCCAGAATAAATCAGTGAACTCTGCCGGATTTTCGATTGACAAATCCGCAATCAGAAGCGCCTGATTATAAAGGAGCTTGCCGAGTTTAGCGCATCTGTCTTTGTCAAGCTGCCACATATCAAGAAGCATATAAAACGCCTTGTGAGTGGGGTTTATTTCAAGAACTCGCTGCGCCTTGATGTCGGGGTGGTCACCGGGGATTGTTGCAAAATATTTTTCCATTTCAAGTGACACTTCGCCGTCTGTTGTAAGGCATACGGGGTGAGATTTTAACTTGTTTGAAAGACGAACTGCCATAACCTTGCCGTCAAGGTTGTCACGCAGGTAATCAAGCATAACCTGATTTTCTTCCTGCTTCATTGCGATGTCGCTCTTTTCCTCCTCGGTTTCAATGCCGAGGTCTTTGTCGTTAATGCTTTTAAACTGCTTGCCGTCGATTTCGCCGAGCATATTCACAACAAACTCATCAACCTCGTCAGTCATATAAAGGATTGAGTAACCCTTGTCCTTAATCTGTTCGGTCTGAGGAAGATTGTCAATCTTTCCTACTGTTTCACCGCAAGCGTAGTAGATGTATTTCTGACTTTCGGGCATCAGCTCAACATAGCGTTCAAGCGTAACAAACTTCTTTTCGCCCGATGCGTAATAAAGAATGAGATCCTTTAAAAGCTCACGATGTGCGCCGTAATCGGAAACGATGCCGTATTTAAGCTGAAGGCCGAAGCTCTTCCAGAACTTTTCGTAATTTTCGGGGTCATTGTTAAGGAGTTTTTTAAGCTCCTGCTTGATTTTCTTTTCAATATTACCCCTGATTGCAAGAAGCTGTCTGTCGTGCTGAAGCATTTCGCGTGAAATGTTGAGCGAAAGGTCCTGCGAATCAACAACACCTCGTACAAAACGGAAATGTTCCGGGATAAGCTCTTCACAGCTGTCCATAATCATAACGCCCGATGAATAAAGCTCAAGTCCTTTCTGATATTCCTTGGTGTAATAACCCATAGGAGTAGCAGACGGCACGAAAAGGAGTGCCTTGTAAGAGAAGCTACCCTCAACATCGGCACGGATTGTGAGCGCGGGGTCTTCCATATCGAAGAATTTTTCCTTGTAGAAGTGGTTTAATTCTTCGTCGGTTGTATCGTCCTTGCTTCTCTGCCACAAGGGAACCATACTGTTGATTGTTTCTTCCTCGATATATTTTTCGTATTCAGGTTTTTCCGAATCGGGTTTTTCAATTTTGCGTGATTTTTCAACATCCATCTTGATGGGATAACGGATGTAGTCGGAATATTTCTTGATAAGATTGCGAAGTGTGAAGATTTCAAGGTATTCGCTGTAACGCTCGTCTTCTGTATCCTCTTTGAGCTTGATGTAGATGTCCGTACCGCAATTTTCCTTGCTTGCTTCGGTAATGGTGTACCCGTCAGCGCCGTTTGATTCCCATGAATATGCCTTGTCGCTGCCGTAAGCCTTTGTAATAACGACTACCTTTTCAGCTACCATAAATGCACTGTAAAAGCCCACACCGAACTGACCGATAATTGATATGTCTTCCTGTTTTTCCATATCGGTCTTAAAATCAAGCGAGCCGCTTTTTGCGATTGTGCCGAGGTTCTTTTCAAGTTCTTCCTCGGTCATACCGATACCGTTATCGCTGATTTTGATAGTGCGGGTATCCTTGTTGGGAGCAACCTTTATAAAAAGGTCTTCACGGCTGATGCCTTTTGCCCCTTCGGCAATTGATTTATAACACAATTTATCAAGCGCGTCGGATGAGTTTGAAATAATTTCGCGCAGGAAAATTTCCTTGTGTGTATAGATTGAGTTAATCATCATATCCAAAAGCTTTTTGGATTCTGCTTTGAATTGCTTTTTAGCCATGATAATACTTCCTTTCAATAAACAAAATGTTAATATATTTTAACACTATTAGCAGAACTTGTCAAGCAAACGGGGAAGGGAGAAAGTAGTGCAGAGCGCGTAAACTGAACCCGTAGGTGTATATAGATACTCCGCGGGTGAAGTTTGCGTGGAACAAAACGCACAAAACAGAAACCCACTCGGATTGAGTGGGTTTCTACAATAAAATATAAAAGATAGTTTGATAAATAAGTTGATAAAAGCACAGTTGTAAACAACTTCGCGTTTTGTGGTCTGTGCTGCTTTATTACTTCTCCAAAAGAGGCATACCCAATTTCTCGCGAATCTTATTCTCAATCATATCAGTAAATTCAGGGTTTTCAATCATATACTACTTTACATTTTCGCGTCCCTGACCGAGTCTTTCCTCGTTATAGCTGAACCAGGAACCGCCTTTTCTTATGATTTCAAGGTTTGTCGCAACATCAAGGATATTACCCTCTCTTGAAATACCTTTGCCGTACATCATATCAAATTCAGCTTCACGGAATGGAGGATCAACCTTGTTCTTAACAATCTTAACACGAGTGCGGTTACCGATGAATTCGCTGCCGTTTTTAAGTGTTTCAACACGGCGGACATCCATACGGACAGATGCATAGAACTTGAGCGCGCGACCACCGGCAGTTGTTTCGGGGTTTCCGTACATAACGCCGATTTTTTCACGGAGCTGGTTGATGAAAATACAGATAGTGTTACTCTTGTTAACAACACCTGCAAGTTTACGGAGCGCCTGACTCATAAGTCGTGCCTGAACACCTACGTGGCTGTCACCCATTTCGCCGTCAATTTCAGCCTTGGGAACGAGCGCCGCAACAGAGTCAACAACTATTACGTCAATCGCACCGCTGCGAACGAGCGATTCGGTGATTTCAAGTGCCTGCTCACCTGTATCGGGCTGTGAAACAACGAGCGAATCAACATCAACACCAAGTGCCTCGGCATATGTAGGATCAAGTGCGTGTTCGGCATCAATAAACGCCGCTTCACCGCCACGCTTCTGAGCCTCGGCAATGATATGAAGTGCGATTGTTGTTTTACCACTTGATTCAGGGCCGTAGATTTCGATAATTCTGCCCTTGGGCACACCGCCGATACCGAGCGCGATATCAAGTGAGAGCGCACCTGTAGGTATAGAATCTACATTATAATGAGCGCTTTCGCCAAGACGCATAACAGAACCTTTACCGAACTGTTTTTCAATCTGCGCCATCGCGAGAGCGAGAGCTTCTTTTTTTTCGTTAGACATAATTTAATCCTCCTGAAAAAGATTCCAATGCGAACATCTGTTCTTATTATAGAATGGATTTTTTATTTTGTCAATACTTTTTCCGCAACAAGTTGAAAAACTTGCTGGCAAGTTTGTTCGCGTACTTCGTCGCGTGTACCTGAAAGGTTTAGTTTTCTTACTTCTTCCCCGTTTTTGTCGGCAAGCGCGATATATACAAGTCCGACGGGTTTTTCAGGAGTTCCGCCTGTCGGCCCTGCTATTCCCGTAACCGATACTGCGATGTCGCTTTTGGAAACTCGTCTTGCACCGATTGCCATTTCGCGAGCACATTCGGGCGAAACTGCGCCGTGCGTTTCAAGTGTTTCGTGCGATACTCCCAGAATATTTTCCTTCGCCTCATTGGCATAGGTAATAAAGCCGTATCCGTAAATGGCGCTGACACCCGAAAACGATGTAATAATCTTTCCGAGCGAGCCACCTGTACAGCTTTCTGCTGTTGAAATCGTTATGTTGTTTTTAATAAGTTGTGTGATGATTTCTTCAATTGTCATAGAAAATCCTTTCTAATGCAAAATGCAGAATGCAGAATGCAGAATGCAAAATTGATGAAGATTTTCGCTCAAGCGAAAATCCACCATCATTATGCAT
>JAZNLD010000006.1:0-7799 GCA_045578925.1 Clostridia bacterium | reverse complement strand
CGCTTCACCCATTTCGCGTCTTGACCAAAATTCAAACTGACAAATGCTGCTCGCGAAAAAATACGCAAAATTTCCGATACCATAAAGAAAAAAGCTTTCAATCGTTTGATTGAAAGCTTTTTTTCATATGAATCTAAATGCTTTTATGCTGTTTCCTCATCAAGAGCAGGATTCTTTTTGATAAGTTTTGGCTTTTCTTTGCCTTCAAAAACCGCCTTATTAAAGATGGCTTTTTTAATATCCTTTTCAGACGGAATTTCGTACATAGCCTCTGAAAGAACCTCCTCAACGATTGCACGAAGTCCACGAGCACCTGTATCACGCTCTATTGCCTTTTTAGCGATGTATTCCACGGCATCGTCCTTGATCTCAAGTTCTACGCCATCCATTTCAAAAAGTTTTACATACTGCTTTATGAGAGCATTCTTGGGCTCGGTCAGTATCATTTTAAGAGCTGCCTCGTCAAGCTGGTCAAGAGTTACCACAACGGGCACACGGCCTACGAATTCAGGTATAAGACCGAATTTCAAAAGGTCCTGAGGCTGAACGAACTTAAAGCTCTCCCCTGCGTCACGCTTGGTTTTACTCTTTACCTCTGCACCGAAACCTACTCCCTGTTTTCCGACACGCTTTTCAATGATTTTATCGAGTCCTGAAAATGCACCGCCGCAAATAAATAGAATGTTTGTGGTATCTATCTGTAAAAGTTCCTGATGCGGATGCTTTCTGCCACCCTGCGGAGGAACTGAAGCAACTGTTCCCTCAAGTATTTTAAGAAGTGCCTGCTGAACGCCCTCACCACTTACATCACGGGTAATTGAAACATTTTCACTCTTTTTAGTGATTTTATCAATTTCGTCAATGTAGATTATACCGCGTTCTGCTTTCTTAATGTCATAATCTGCCGCCTGAATAAGTTTGAGCAGGATATTTTCAACATCTTCACCTACATAACCTGCTTCGGTAAGGCTTGTTGCATCGGCGATTGCAAAAGGAACTTTAAGAACCTTTGCAAGTGTCTGCGCAAGAAGAGTTTTACCGCTACCTGTAGGCCCTATCATAAGGATATTACTTTTTTGCAGTTCAACACCGTCTGTATCAACCTTTGAATTGATACGCTTGTAGTGGTTATATACCGCAACAGCAAGTGCCTTCTTTGCCTTTTCCTGACCGATTACATAGTCATCAAGAATAGTCTTGATTTCCCTGGGGGCAGGAGTTTCTTCAAAATTCAATTCGGGCGCAGAAGTTTCTTTATCATCATAAAGACCAAGTTCGTTATCAAGAATTTCAAAGCAGACCTCAATACACTCATCACAGATATACACACCGGGACCTGAAATAAGCTTATTTACCTCATCCTGCGACTTTCCGCAGAAAGAACATTTTATATCTTTTCCTTCATTTTTCTGCAATATATATCAATCCTTCCTAAACAAGGTTTAAGGCTACGCGTAGGCGTAGCCTTAACGACCAACATTAAAGGCGGTTTTATAATATGAATTTCGCCTTCCTCATCGTTAAAAGCCTCAGAAATATTACCATATTTCCTGCGTTTTTGCCTTGATTAAGACAAAATTCATTATTCTAAAACTCCGTAGACCTCAAAACGATGAATTTTTGAGGAGTTTTAAAAGGAAGGCGATTTGCCTTTCAAGGACGACAAACCGAAATACGTCTAAAACTCGCGATTTGAGGCGTCTTCAGTGTTGGTTGTTAAGGCTAGCCTTTTTATGCAAAAGTTATCTTGCAGTAATGATTTTGTCAATCAAGCCATACTTGAGCGCTTCCTCTGCTGACATAAAGTTGTCGCGTTCGGTATCACGCACGATTTCTTCAAGCGGACGGCCTGTGTTTTCGCTGAGGATATTGTTAAGTTTATCCTTCATACGAATAATTCTGTCGGCGTGGATTTTAATATCAGTTGCCTGACCCTGCATTCCGCCAAGAGGCTGATGAATCATAATTTCGCTGTTAGGAAGCGCAAGACGCTTACCCTTTGCACCTGCAGAAAGAAGGAATGCACCCATACTTGCAGCCATACCAACACAGATCGTTGATACATCGCACTTGATATAATTCATTGTGTCGTAAATTGCCATACCTGCAGTAATGCTACCACCGGGGCTGTTGATGTAAAGCATAATATCCTTGTCAGGGTCTTCACTTTCAAGGAAGAGCATCTGTGCAACGATAATGCTTGCAGTCTGGTCATTCACTTCGTCACCGAAGAATATAATTCTGTCTTTAAGAAGTCGCGAAAAAATATCGTAGGATCTTTCTCCGTGACCTGTCTGTTCGATTACATATGGAACCAAGCTCATAAAGTATTCCTCCTTATTTGTTTTATTAAGCCGAGGGGGAAATTCCCTCTCGGCTTAAGTTTTTTACTCTGCGTCTTTCTTAGTTGTCTTCTTCGCAGTTGTAGTTTTCTTTGTCGTAGTAGTTTTCTTTGTTGTAGTAGTCTTCTTTGCTGCAGGTTTCTTTTCTGCAGTTTCTGTCTTCTTTGTTGTAGTTGCTTTCTTTGTTGTAGTTTTCTTTGCTGCGGGCTTCTTTTCTTCTGCAGCATCTTCCTTCTTGGGAGCAGCCTTCTTCGCAGGAGCCTTCTTCGCAGGAGCTTTCTTTGCCTTGCCTGCCTTTGCAGCATCTACGATAATCTTTACAGTCTTCTGTGTTTTAAGATCAGCCTTAAGAGCCTCTGTATTAGCACCCATAAGTTCTTTAACCTTATCAACTTCCATACCGTACATATCAGCCATCTTCTGGAATTCTGCTTCAACATCTTCATCAGTAGCTTCTACATTTTCAGCCTTTGCAATTTCAGCAAGTACGAGCTGGCCCTTAACTGTCTTTTCAGCAGTTTCATGGAGCTGCTCACGAAGTGCTTCCATTGTCATACCTGTGTACATAAGGTACTGTTCAAGAGGCATACCCTGGCTCTGAAGTCTGTAAGAGATATCCTGAATCTGATTGTCAACCTGAGTTTCAATCATGCAAGCAGGAACTTCAACAGTTGCATTTTCAACTGCGATGTCTACAACAGCATCTTCAAACTTACGCTGTGCTTCTGCTTCCTTCTTTTCTTCAAGCTTCTTCTTTGCATCTGCCTTGAGTTCGTCAAGTGTATCAAATTCAGAAACATCCTTTGCAAATTCATCATCAAGTTCGGGAAGATTCTTCTTCTCTACTGAATGAACAAGGCACTTGAAGATTGCCTTCTTACCCTTGAGTTCTTCTGAATGATAATCTTCAGGGAATGTTACATCAACATCAAAGTTTTCGCCGATCTTCTTACCTGCGATCTGTTCTTCAAAACCGGGGATGAAGCTGTTTGAACCAAGTACAAGTGCGTAATGTTCGCCCTTACCACCTTCAAAAGCTACTTCATCAACAAAACCTTCAAAATCAAGGTCAACCTTGTCGCCCATAGCGATTTCGCCCTCTGTAACTGTTTCAACGCTTGCAGCGTTTTCCTGAAGCTTCTTAATTTCTGCTTCAACTTCTTCGTCCGTTACAGTATTGCCTTCTTTTTCAGCAGCTAAACCCTTATATTCGCCGAGAGTAACTTCAGGACGAACTGTAACGAGTGCACTGAATACGAAGTTTTCGCCCTTTTCAAGCTTAACGATGTCGATTTCAGGCATTTCAACGGGTTCAATACCGCTTTCCTCTACTGCTTTATCATATGCACCGGGCACTGCAAAGTTAATTGCATCATCATAAAAAATTGCCTCAGTGTAATATTTTTCAATAATTCTTCTGGGAGCTTTACCCTTTCTGAAGCCGGGGATGTTAATCTGCTTAACATTCTTCTTGTAGCTTCTTTCCATAGCTTCCTCAAACTGAGCGCTGTCAATTTCTATTTCAAGATACATTCTCTTATCTTCGCGCTGCTCAACCTTTAATACCTTCATTATAGTTTCCTCCTATTGTTTATAAGACCTATATCAAATCATATTTATATCATATTTTCTTCATTTTTGCAAGTGTTTTTTCAATAATTTCCATTAAATTATGCGCTTTGGAGTGAATTTTAAGTAATCTGCCGACACAAGCGTGCATTTTTCAGATAAAACCCTGTAATCCTCTGCCCTTTTTCCGTGCAAATGTCCAAAAACGCAAGTATGGACATTATAGTTTTCTATAACCTCCAGATACTTTCTGTCAGGCGGAAAATGGATTGCTGCAATTATTGTATCGGAAAGCTTTTTTGCCTCCTTGATAGAATTTTCAAGGCGAATGAGCTCACGACGGTAAATTTTCTCGTCATCCTTTTTAAAAGCATTGTCAGACGGAGAAATCCATCCTTTTGCGCCACACACTGCAACTCCGTCACAAAGCACCGCATTATTCTGCATAAAGGTCACGCTTTTTATGTCTTTTTCTTTTAGAAATTCATTCATTTTCTTAAGCGTTTCCCACCAGTAATCGTGATTGCCTTTTGAAAGAAGTTTCTTTCCGGGGAGTGATTCAATAAACTTAAAATCATTGAGCGCCTCGGAAAGATATGTCGCCCAACTGAAGTCGCCGTTTATTATGACAAAATCTTCCTCGCTGACAAGGTTCTTCCACTCGTATTCAATTTTTTCAACATAATTATCCCATCTGCACCCGAAAATGTCCATTGGCTTGTCTATTCCAAGTGGCAAATGCAAATCACTAAGTGCAAAAATTGCCATAATTTTCTCCGAATATAATTGATTTTTTTACACAAAATACTCCTGTAAGCATTGGCTTACAAAATTATGAGGAGTGATTGCAATGTCTTGTCAAAACTCACAAAAACCCTTAGGCGGAGTAAAATGCGTTGTAGAAAATTGTGTGCATCATAACACAAACAACGAATGTATGGCCGAACACATTATGGTTGGCGGTCAGGATGCAAAAAGGGTATCTGAAACAGGTTGCGAAACCTTTACCCAGAGAGAGTGCTGTAACTAACAGCCTCAACTGATTCAAGAAATTCAAAGGCGATGGCTCTTTGAGTTTCACCGAAAAAGGCTACTGCATTATATCACAATACCATTATAAGAGAACAGCTCGCACTGTATATCGTTTTAAGTAATGGGTGTTGTTAATGCAGCAGCCTTTTTTTAATTTTTCATAAATTCGTTTATGACTGCCTTCATCTGATTCTTGTCACAAACCATTTCAAAGCGCACTTCCTTCTCTTCAAGTGCTGAAAGTGAAGAGGGTATGCGAAGCTCATAATCGTCGGCAAGCTTCTGAAGAAGTCTGAATTCGTCAAGCTCGGCTATCTGTGCCTCGCTGTCAAGAGCTGAAAGCACTGCACCGTTGAACTTGAACGGACTTGCAGTAGAAGCGATAATTGTCTTTGTAGTATCGCCGGTTTCCTTTACATATTCATTGTGAACACGAACTGCAACAGAAGTATGTGTATCAATAACATATCCGTATTTTTCGTTTGTTTCACGAATTGTTTCGGAGCAAGCATCTTCGTCTGCCCAACCGCCGTAGAATGTTTCTGCAATCTTTTCCTTGAGTTCATCACTTACCCTATAAGAACCACTTTCTTTAAGGCTTGTCATATAGCCTGTTACAGCTTCTGCGTCACCGTCTGAAACCATATACAAAAGTCTTTCAAGATTTGATGAAATTAGAATATCCATTGACGGTGATGTTGTTGTATAGAAACTACGATTTCTATCATAAACACCTGTTCTGATGAAATCTGTAAGAACATTATTCTTGTTTGATGCACAGATGAGCTTCTTCACGGGAAGACCCATTCTCTTTGCATAATATGCAGCGAGGATGTTACCGAAGTTACCTGTAGGTACACAGATATTAACCTCATCGCCTACCTTGATTTCATCGCTCTTTACCATATCGCAGTAAGCCGAGAAATAATAAACAATTTGAGGAACAAGGCGTCCCCAGTTGATTGAGTTAGCTGATGAAAGAGAAACCTTGATTTTATCAAGTTCTTCTGCATATGCATTATCGGTGAAGATTTCCTTAACGCCGTTCTGTGCGTCATCAAAGTTACCGTTAACTGCACTTACAAATACATTGTTACCCTCCTGAGTACACATCTGAAGGCGCTGGATCTGGCTTACACCATCATCGGGATAAAATACAACGATTTTTGTTCCGTTAACATTTTTGAAGCCTTCAAGAGCTGCTTTACCTGTGTCACCGCTTGTTGCAACAAGGATTAACATTTCTCTGTCGATGCCAAGCTTCTTAACAGATGTTGTAAGAAGATGCGGAAGAATCTGAAGCGCCATATCCTTGAACGCACAAGTAGGGCCGTGCCAGAGTTCAAGAACATACTGCTGAGGATTGAGCTTGTAAACGGGAGCAATCGAATCTGTTCCGAACTTTTCCTTTGTGTATGCGGATTTTATACAGTTTTCAAGCTCTTCCTCAGTGAAATCTGTAAGGAATCTTCCAAGGATTTCATTTGCACGCTCGGTATATGACATATCTGCCATATATTCGATATTTTTGAGTGAAATAGCAGGAATGCTTTCGGGAATGTAGAGTCCACCTTCGTGAGAAAGTCCCTTTGCGATTGCTTCACAGCTTTTCACACTGATGCTACTGTTTCTTGTACTTTTATAATTCATAGTAAAAACCTCTTATTTAACAACGATATTTACAAGTTTTCCGGGAACTGCAATCACTTTAACGATTGTCTGATCGCCGATAAGTTCTTTTACTTCTTCGTTTTCAAGAGCTGCCTTTTCCATATCCTCACGGTTGATGTTAGCGTCTACCATCATCTTTGCCTTTACTCTGCCGTTAAGCTGAACAACAATCTCAACAGTTGAATCTACGCAAAGCGCTTCATCATAATCAACCCATGTTCCTTCAGAAAGAATTGTTCCGAAAAGTTCCTTGTGAAGCTCTTCTGTCATATGAGGAGCAAAGGGGTTAAGAAGTGTAAGAAGTGTCTTATATTCTGCCCTGTTAACACTGCCAACCTCATAAATCTTATTTACAAGCGTCATAAGTGCCGCGATAGCTGTATTGAATTTCATATTTTCAATATCGCTTGAAACCTTCTTGATTGTCTTATGCATACTGCTTGTAAGAGCGTCTGAATATGCGTCACCTTCAGTAAGCTTTGTGTGGAGTTCCCATACACGATCAAGGAATCTCTTACAACCCTTCATACTGCTTTCATTCCAGGGAGCTGCCTGCTCATAGTCTCCCATAAAGAGTACATAGGAACGAAGTACATCCGCACCGTAAAGGTCAACCACATCGTTGGGGTCTACAACATTACCCTTACTCTTACTCATTTTATCTCCATCAGGTCCAAGGATAAGTCCCTGAGCAGTTCTTTTTGCATAAGGCTCGCTTGTGGGAACAAGACCAAGGTCATAAAGGAACTTGTGCCAGAAACGAGAATAAATCATATGACGGGTTACGTGTTCCATACCGCCGTTGTACCAGTCAACATTCATCCAGTATTTGAGAGCTTCCTGAGAAGCAAATTCTTCACTGTTGTTGGGGTCACAGTAACGGAGGAAGTACCATGACGAGCCTGCCCCCTGAGGCATTGTATCGGTTTCTCTTCTTGCCTTCTCTCCACACTTGGGACAAGTGCAGTTTACAAAGGATTCGATTTTTGCAAGGGGGCTTTCGCCGTCACTACCGGGTTCAAAATTATCCACGGGAGGAAGTCTTAAAGGAAGTTCTTCGTAAGGAACGGGAACAATACCACACTTTTCACAGTGTACAATCGGAATAGGTTCGCCCCAATATCTCTGACGATTGAATGCCCAGTCCTTCATCTTGTACTGAACGCCCTTTTCACCACAGTCTTT
>JAZNLD010000005.1:0-11343 GCA_045578925.1 Clostridia bacterium | reverse complement strand
CCTTCGGGAAGAACTTCACCCGTCTTGGGATTTATAATTTCAGCGATGAAATGGTCCTCGTTTATATGCATACCAGTCTGCGCGCTGCATTCAAATGCTACGCCGGGTCCGCTGATTTCTGTAAGGCCGTAAATATCGTATGCCTTGATACCAAGACGCTGCTCAATATCTTTACGCATTGATTCTGTCCACGCTTCTGCGCCGAAGATACCTGCCTTAAGTTTAATCTGATCCCTGATGCCCTGCTCTTCAATGCTTTCTGCAAGGTACTGTGCGTATGAGGGAGTACAGCAGATGATTGTAGATTCAAGGTCACACATAAACTGGAGCTGACGCTCTGTATTACCTGATGACATAGGGAGAGTAAGACAGCCTACCTTATGAGAACCGCCGTTGAGTCCAGGGCCACCTGTAAAAAGGCCATAACCGTAACAAACCTGACAAACATCTTCCTTTGTACCGCCTGCAGCAACGATTGCTCTTGCACAGCAGTCTTCCCAAAGGTCGATATCATTCTGTGTATAGAACGCCACAACTCTCTTCCCTGTTGTACCGCTTGTAGACTGAATACGAACGCAATCGGAAAGGGGCTTTGACATAAGTCCGTAGGGGTACGCTTCACGAAGATCGTCTTTTGTAAGGAAAGGAAGCTTGTGGAGGTCGTCAACACCCTTGATATCATCGGGAGTAACACCCTTTTCTTCCATAAGTTTTCTGTAGTAAGTGTTATTCTCGTAAACGTGTTTTACCGTTTTTACGAGTCTTTCACTCTGCCAGGCACGAATCTGTTCATAAGAGGCAGTTTCGATGTCTTTCTGATAATAGTTTTCCATTTTGACCATCTCTTTTCTCTAAATTAATAATTATAACCAAGCTCGAATGCCTTTTTATTAAGTTCTACAAACTTAGGAGCAACCGATTTTTCAATAGCCTCAATCCACTTGTCATAGCTGATGTCAAAGTATTTTGCAAGGCGCGCCATAAGAACAATATTAACTGCCTTTGCGCTGCCTGCCTCTTCCGCAAGTGAAAGTGCATCAAGAGCGTCTACAAATGCGCCCTTTTCAGTAATTGTATCAAGTACATCTGCAGGATACTGCGCCGCGCCGATAATTACGGGCATCGGGTCAATTTGCTGTGTATTAACGATGATTTTACCGTCTTTCTTAAGACATGAAAGCCATCTTGCAGCTTCAATCTTTTCAAATGAAACGATGAAGTCTGCCTCTCCCTCCTCAATAATGGGAGAGTAAACTTTTTCGCCGTAACGAACATAAGTAACAACGCTACCACCGCGCTGACTCATACCGTGAACTTCCGAAACCTTTACATCGTAGCCTTCGTCAACGAGGAGTCTGCCGAGAAGCTTACTTGCAAGGAGTGAGCCCTGTCCGCCAACGCCGACAATCATTATGTTTTTTGTTTCCATTACTCCTGCACCTCGCTTTCAATTGCTCCGAAGGGACAAAGTCCGCTACATACATTACATCCTACGCAAAGAGTCTTGTCAATTACAGCCTTTCCGTCGTGCATACTGATTGCAGGACAACCGAATGACATACACTTTTTACAGCTCTTACATTTGTCTTTATTAACCACCACAGGAGCCTGAGGCTTAACATATTTGAGAAGCACGCAGGGTCGTCTTGAAATGATAACAGAGGGCTCATCTGCATTAAGCTCTTCCTTAAGCACTCTTTCACATTCCTTGAGGTCGTAGGGGTCTACTACAGTAACGCGGTTGATACCAACGCTTCTGCAAAGTGTTTCAAGATCAATTTTCGATGCAGGATCACCCTTGATATTATAGCCTGTTGTGGGGTTCTGCTGATGACCTGTCATACCTGTGATAGAGTTATCAAGGATGATAACAGTCGAGTTTGAGCCATTGTATGCAACATTGATAAGACCTGTTACACCGCTGTGCATAAAGGTTGAGTCACCGATTACGCAAACACTCTTCTTTTCGCTGTCACTTCCGCCAGCCTTATTAAAGCCGTGAAGGCCTGAAATTGAAGCACCCATACAAAGAGTTGAATCAAGTGCAGTAAGCGGAGGCATTGCGCCGAGAGTGTAACAACCTATGTCGCCAAGAACTGATACCTTGTTCTTTGCAAGAACATAGTACATACCACGGTGAGGACAACCTGCACACATCATCGGAGGACGCATGGGGATTTCCATACCAATGTCGTACACCTTCTTCGCTTCCTTTTCCATAGCGGCTGCGATTGTCTTCTGTGAGAACTCACCGATAAGGCTGAAGAGCTCTTTACCAACAACATCTACGCCGATATTTTTACAATGTGATTCGATGATGCCATCAAGTTCTTCGATAACATACACCTTATCCATTTTTGAAGCAAATTCCTTTATAGTCTTCACGGGAAGCGGATTTACAAGACCAAGCTTGTAAACACTTACGCTGTCACCGAGAGCTTCCTTAACATACTGATAGCTTGCACCTGATGTGATAACACCGATTTTTGAATCAGTATATTCTATGCGGTTGAAATCGCAATCTTCTGCAAGTGCGGTAAGCTTCTGCGTTCTTTCCTCAACGAAGGGATGACGCTTCTTTGCGTTACCGGGCATCATTATGTATTTTGCACCGTTCTTTTCGTAGGGCTTTACTCCTACCTCTTCTCTTTCGCCTGTTTCAACGATGCTCTGTGAATGAGCAATTCGTGTACACATACGGAGAAGAACGGGGGTGTCATATTCTTCTGAAAGCGCGAACGCTTTTTTGGCAAATTCGTAAGATTCCTGTGAATCGGCAGGCTCAAGCATAGGAACCTTTGCGCCGATTGCGTAATGACGGGAATCCTGTTCGTTCTGTGATGAGTGCATACCGGGGTCATCTGCAACGCAGATAACCATACCGCCATTAACACCTGTATAAGAAAGTGTGAAAAGCGGGTCTGCAGCAACATTAAGACCAACGTGTTTCATAGCACAAGCTGTTCTTGCACCCTGAAGTGATGCACCGAAACTAACTTCGCAGGCAACCTTTTCATTGGGCGCCCATTCGCAGTATATTTCGTCATATTTTGCCGCAAATTCTGTGATTTCAGTACTGGGAGTGCCGGGATAGGATGAGATTACGTTACATCCTGCCTCGTAAAGTCCGCGGGCAACTGCGGCATTACCGATGAGTAATTCTTTCATTTTTATATCTTCCTTTCAAAAGCTTCCGGGAATGGATGACACCTCATCCACCGCAAGCGGTCCCCCTTCTCCTCAGGGAGAAGGCTTTTTTATTTATTATCTTATGCGCTTTTTTATAGCATAGCAGAGATTGGTGAGATGGAAAAAAGATGCAGAACGGACAAACTGAGCCGAGCGTAGCGAGGGTTATCCGACGCTGTACATAAGGTACAGCGAGAGGCGAAGTTTGTTCGTAGCAAAAGGCATAAAATCAAAAATCGAATAAAATGAGATTTTTTACCGCAGAAAATAAATTTCATTTTACAATAAATTCAAATGTTTCTTTTCGCCTTTTGCGCTCTGCGCTTTTTTACTCTCACTGATTACGAAGGTCAAGGATTCTCTTTGCCTTACCCTGGAATCTTTCAAGAGTCTTGGGAGGAACAAGAGTAATCTTTGCCTGAAGACCGAGAACGCTCTTGATTCTTTCCTGAATAAGACGGATGAGCTTTTCAAGTTCACCGTAATTTTCAAGTACGCTTGCATCAAGAAGTTCAACCTTGATTTCAAGGGTATCCTTGAACTTGTCTTCACGACGGACAACAAGCTGATAGTGAGGCCCGATTTTGTCAATATTGATAAGCACGCTTTCAATCTGTGTCGGGAATACATTTACACCCTTGATGATAAGCATATCGTCCGTTCTTCCCTTGGTCTTGCTCATTCTTACATGAGTTCTGCCACACTTACAGGGTTCGTAATCAAGAGTTGTAATATCTCTTGTTCTGTAACGGAGAACGGGCATACCCTGTTTTGTAAGTGTTGTCACTATAAGTTCACCTGTTGCACCGCTTTCAAGTCGCTTACCTGTATCGGGATCAACAATTTCGGGAAGGAAATGGTCTTCCGCGAAGTGCATACCGTCACGTTCAAAACAGTCACCGCTTACGCCCGGGCCACCGAGTTCTGTCATACCGTAGTTATCAGAAACGTATACACCGAGATTTTTCTCAATAGTTTCACGCATTTCGGGAGTACAAGGTTCGCTACCAAGTATTCCGAGCTTGAGTTTATATGCATCAAGAGGATATTCACCCTCTTTTACAGCTTCACTTAAGTAAAGAGCGTATGAAGGAGTTGCAACAAGACCTGTTACACCAAGGTCGCGCATCATCATAAGCTGCTTCTCAGTGTTGCCTGATGACATGGGAATAACCATCGCACCGAGCTTTTCAAGACCGTAATGAAGACCAAGCGCACCTGTAAAGAGTCCGTAACCGAAGGAAATCTGGATTATATCTTCATCTGTTACACCGCCTGCCGCACACACACGTGCTACGCAGTCGCTCCATACATCAATATCCTGCTTGGTATAGACTCCAACGGTGGGTTTACCTGTTGTACCGCTTGACGCGTGCACACGCACGATATCCTTGTGCGGAACGGCTACCATACCAAAGGGATAGTTGTCACGGAACTCGCTCTTTTCTGTAAAGGGAATGTATTCAATATCAGAAAGAGTCTTTATCTTGCTACCATCACCTACACCTGCCGCATCAAGCTTGTCGTGGTAGAATTTTGTATTGTTATAGCAGTACGCCACGATGTTTTTAAGACGCTCAAGCTGAAGTGCCTCAAGTTCCTTACGGGGCATTGTTTCTATATCTTTCTGGAAAAAGTTCATTTTATAAACCTCCATTTAATATTCATCCATTTTAATAAAGTATATTGTACCACAAAAATATAGATTTTCATAGTGTTTTTTTGTGTTTTTAGGGGAAAATTTGTAATGAAAAACGCCATTTTCCTAAAAAAGAAAGGGTAGCACTTATTTACTACCCTTTCTTTTCAATTATTAGCCTCGGACAATTATCGTCTTTGCAATTTTCACAATCTTCCTCTTGTTCAAAGCAACACATCATATAATCACACTCATCACAAAGGCACATACCTTGTCCATCTTCATATTTATAAAAGTTTCCGTTTCCAAAGCAGTCTTTTCCGTGATTACCAGGCAACAAAGGTATTTTATCTTCATTTATTATCATAGTGTCACCTCTCTGTAGTTATCCCTAATTGGGATAATTTTATTATACCGAAACGGTATAATAAAATCAAGGGTGATTTTATGAGATTAAAAGAAATTCGTACAAACAGCGGTATTTCACAGTTGAAACTCGCTATGGATTTGAATATGAATCAAAACACAATCAGTAGATATGAAAACGAAGAGCGTCAGGCTGGATATAGCGAGCTTATTGCTCTTGCCGATTATTTTGATGTATCTATTGATTATCTTTTGGAACGAACTGACAACCCCAAAACAAATAGATAATTTATGTTATAAGAAAGTCTTCTGCGAATGTTCGCAGAAGACTTTTCATTTTTCTCTGCGGAGAGAAACTATGTCCTTTTGGTGTCAAAAGGACCAAAAACGCGGGGGTTGCGATTCCCCCGCACCCCCTAAACGCCCTAGCAGGGGCTCAAAAAATGAAGTGATCTTTCATTTTCACAAAATGGGTTTTGTTTTTTTAAATTTTCTGACTTTGTACCGCCGACTCCATGGAAACACTCAGTTTCCAAATCGTCTGAAATCGCTCGTCAGCAGAGGGAAATGATACTCGCGATTTCTCGGTAGTCGTCAGTAAATTTACAAAAACGCTACTGCGCCACTTTGTTAGTTTGATATAAAAAAACTACGGTTTTTGAAGTGACGAAGCCGACTGTCGTAAATCGTGCCCACATCAGTTTCCTTTGCGGGTGGGTACGATTTAGAAAGTCATGATGATGAGTTCATCATTCTTTCGGCGGCACAAAGGCGAGAAATCTGAAAAAACGACGCTTGCAAGGGTAAAGAAATCAATGCTATAAATGTTTGCGCCCCTGCGAGGCCGTTTTGGGGTCCGGGGAATCGGAACCCCGGAACTTTTGGTTCTTTTGGTTACAAAAGAACATAGTCCCCTTTTGACTCCAAAAGTATATAAGAAAGGGTAGCACTTATGAACTACCCTTTCTTTTCAATTATTCGCCTCGGACAATTATTGTCTTTGCAATTTTCACAAGCTTCCTCTTGTTCAAAGCAACACATCATATAATCACACTCATCACAAAGGCACATCCCTTGTCCGTCTTTATATTTATAAAAGTTTCCGTTTCCAAAGCAGTCTTTTCCGTGATTGCCAGGCATCAAAGGAATTTTATTTTCTTCTATTATCATAGCGTCACCTCTTTGGTCTTTTTATAATCCATATAGTATCATATATAGCCTGCTATGTCAATATAAAAGGGCTATAATTAGCCTATACTTATAATAAGGAGGCTATTATGGATACTTATACAGCAGTAAAAAACAGAATTTTATCCTTGTGTCAGGAAAAGAATATTGCTATTAACAAGCTTGCTACTGAATCGGGAGTATCACCCTCAACACTTAAAAACATTCTTTACGGAAAAAGTAAGAACCCAGGAGTTGTGACAATTAAAATGCTTTGCGATGGTTTGGAAATTTCAATTACTGAATTTTTTGACACAAATGAATTCCGCGAACTGGAACAAGAAATGAAATAAGTTATTTTATTCAAAAAGGGATTCTGCAGTTAATTGCAGAATCCTCTTTTTTTCTCTGCTACAAGATTGTAATTTTCCATAAAAGAAAAAAGGTTCTTTTGCAAAAAAGGCTTCTATGGCGATACTAGTAATCGTCATAGAAGCCTTTTTAAGTTTTGGTTAATCGGGCGAAGAGAAAATGCGGTCTGCGCATTTTACCGATGCCCTCTTATTAAGAATTAGTCAACGAGAGCGATAATAGCCATGGGAGCATTGTCACCACGACGAACGCCTGTCTTGATAATTCTTGTGTAACCGCCGTTACGTTCTGCGTACTTGGGAGCAAGCTCATCAAATACCTTCTTAACAACATCTTCCTTTGTGATGAAGCTAAGAGCCTGTCTTCTTGCGTGAAGGTCACCGCGCTTACCGAGAGTAATCATATTCTCAGCGAGGGGACGAACTTCCTTAGCACGAGTTACAGTTGTTTCGATTTTGCCATTTTCCAAAAGAGCAGTTACCATACCGCGGAGCATTGCAATTCTCTGGTCAGTAGGACGACCGAGTTTTCTTGTTCCTGCCATGTTAGGTTTCCTCCTTCAAAACTTCTGATAAGTCAATTTGTGAATCAGTCTTCATCGGGAGCAAATGAAAGCTTGAGTTCTTTAAGTTTTCCGATAACTTCGTCAAGCGACTTGCGTCCCAGATTTCTTACCTTCATCATTTCTTCTTCCTTGCGGAGAGTAAGGTCTTCAACTGTGTTGATACCTGCTCTCTTAAGGCAGTTGTAAGAACGAACTGAAAGGTCGAGTTCTTCAATAGTCATATCAAGAACCTTTTCCTTCTTTTCAGTTCCCTTTTCAACCATTGTTTCAACATTCATAGCTTCTTCTGTGAGCTGGATGAAGAGCATCATATGATCGTTGATGATCTTTGCAGAAAGGCTGATAGCCTCGTCAGCAGTTTTTGTGCCGTTTGTCCAAACCTCAACAGTAAGCTTGTCAAAATCTGTATTCTGGCCTACACGGGTGTTTTCTACATAGTAGTTAACCTTTTCAACCGGTGTATAGATAGAATCCACAGGAATAAGTCCGATAAGAGGCTGCAAAATAGCCTTGTTCTTATCTGCAGAAACGTAGCCTCTGCCCTTATTGATTGTGATTTCCATATAAAGCTTTGCATCATCGTTAAGAGTTGCGATGTGAAGGTCACCATTGATGATTTCAACATCACTGTCAGCCTTAATATCGCGAGCGCAAAGTTCGCCGCTACCTTCTGTTTCGATATAAACAGTCTTGGGACCGTCTGAATGAAGCTTAATGATAACCTGCTTTAAGTTAAGAACGATTTCACTAACATCTTCCTTAACACCGGGAATTGTTGAAAACTCATGCTGAACATTTTCAATCTTTACAGATGAAATTGCAGCACCTTCGAGAGATGAGAGCATCATTCTTCGAAGTGAATTTCCAAGGGTTGTACCGTATCCGCGCTGAAGCGGAGACACAGTGTATTTACCGTAAGAACCATCCTCGCTGAGTTCTACGCGCTCAACACGAGGCTTTTCAAATCTTAAATCAGTCATTAAAATAACCCTCCCATTTCTTTATTTCAGATAAAATACCCGAGGGTACAGCAGACTTTTAAAAGTCCGCTTAAGCGTATGGGGGAAAATCCCCATACACCATAAGTCATTACTTGGAGTACAACTCGACGATAAGTGTTTCGTTGATCTCGTATTCGATGTCTTCACGCTTAGCAAGTGTAGTAACCTTTACGCTGTGAGCGTTTGCATCAAGGTCAAGCCATGCGGGGATAGTCTTACCCTCATTAGCTTCAAGTACTGCCTTAATTTTGGGAGAATCCTTACTCTTATCAGTAAGTGCGATAACATCGCCCTCTTTAATGATATATGAAGGAATGTTTACTTTCTTACCATTTACTGTGAAATGACCGTGTCTAACGAGCTGACGAGCTTCAGGACGGCTCATACCGAAACCTGCTCTGTAGCAAACATTATCAAGACGGCTTTCGCAGAGGATAAGAAGGTTTTCACCGACAATACCGCTTTTCTTGGAAGCGAGTTCAAAGTAATGAGCAAACTGCTTCTCAGCGATACCATAGTATCTCTTAACTTTCTGCTTTTCACGAAGCTGAAGGCCGTATTCAGAAACCTTCTTTCTGCCCTGACCGTGCTGGCCGGGAGCATATTCGCGTCTAGCGATAGCACATTTATCAGAATAACATCTGTCGCCCTTCAAAAAGAGCTTCTGTCCTTCACGGCGGCACTGTCTGCACACCGCACCTGTATATCTTGCCATATTACTTTCGCACCTCCATCAGACTCTTCTTCTCTTCGGGGGACGGCAACCGTTGTGAGGAATAGGAGTAACATCCTTAATCATGCTTACTTCAAGACCTGCTGCCTGAAGTGCACGGATAGCTGCCTCACGACCTGCGCCGGGACCCTTAACGAATACTTCTACAGTCTTAAGACCGTGTTCCATAGCTGCCTTAGCAGCTGTTTCTGCTGCAGTCTGTGCAGCAAACGGGGTGCTCTTCTTAGAACCGCGGAAACCAAGTCCACCGGCACTTGCCCAGGAAAGAGCGTTACCGTTTACATCGGTCATGGTTACGATTGTGTTGTTAAATGTGCTGCGGATATGTGCTGCACCGCGTTCGATATTCTTACGCTCTTTTCTCTTACGAGATACTTTTTTAACTGTCTTAGCCATGCTCTCTCCTCCTTACTTCTTCTTATTAGCAATTGTACGCTTGGGACCCTTACGAGTTCTTGCGTTTGTCTTTGTTCTCTGACCTCTTACGGGAAGTCCACGTCTGTGACGGATACCTCTGTAAGAACCAATTTCTACAAGACGCTTAATGTTAAGCGCTACTTCACGACGAAGGTCACCTTCTACAGTGAAATTCTCATCAATCGCGTCTCTGATTTTACCGATTTCTTCTTCGGTGAGATCCTTTACACGAGTATCAGGATTGATACCTGTTTCTTCAAGGATTTTCTTTGCACTTGTTCTGCCAATACCGTAAACATATGTGAGACCAATCTCAACTCTCTTTTCACGGGGCAGGTCAACACCGGCTATTCTCGCCATCTGTTAATACACCTCCAAAATTAAATGAAACAAACTTGTTATTATTGGATTAGGGGTAATTGATTATGCGTTTTGGGCAATCACACAAAATGATTTCAGCCGCGCCCTTAACGGACTAAAAAATCAGCCCTGTTTCTGCTTATGCTTGGGATTTTCGCAAATCACCATTATTTTGCCTTTTCTCTTTATGATTTTACATTTTTCGCATATAGGTTTTACTGAGGGTCTTACCTTCATGTGAAATACCTCCTCTTAATCTTTATTTTGCTCGCCAAGTGATTCTTCCGCGAGTGAGGTCGTATGGAGAAAGCTCCACAGTAACCTTGTCGCCGGGCAAAATCCTTATAAAGTTCATCCTTAACTTGCCGGATATGTGTGCCAGTATCTGATGTCCGTTCTCAAGCTCAACCTGAAACATTGCGTTAGGAAGTGCTTCAAGCACGGTACCTTCAAGTTCCAATACATCTTCCTTAGCCAAGGTAACAACCTCCTATTTTAATAAGCCTTTCAGCTCTTTTTGGATATGTGCATCGTAAAGGGGATTGTATTTTGAAATATCTATATACATTCCCGTGTCCTTAAGATGCTTAAGATTTTTCTTCTTCGGGTCTTTAAGCGTTTTTGTCTTGCCGTCAGAAAGAAACGCATACGAGCCTTCTTTCCTAAGCACTACATAAAGCTTATCCTTATCGTGACCTGCCAAAGATAACACTACACTTCCTCTTTGCATACTCTTTACCTACATTGTCAGTATTTGCGGACCGTTGTCCGTAATTGCAATTGTATTTTCGTAATGCGCAGAAAGCGATTTGTCTTTTGTTGTAACAGTCCAGCCGTCTTCCTCGGAAAACTCAACCTCCGCTGTTCCGGCGTTAATCATAGGCTCAATGGCAATTACCATTCCCTTTGATAATCTTACGCCTCTGCCGCAATTTCCAAAGTTTGGAATATCAGGCTCTTCGTGAAGGTTTTTCCCTACTCCGTGTCCGACAAGCTCACGTACAACACCGTAACCGTTTTCCTCGGCATAGCTTTGTACTGCAAAGCCTATGTCACCGACACGACTGCCGGGCATTGCCGCAGCCGCACCTTTGAAGAAACATTCCTTTGTCACATCAATAAGCCGAGCAGCTTGCGATGAAATATTTCCAACCGGGTAGGTTCTCGCCGCATCTGCGTGATAACCGTTATAAAAGGCGCCTACATCCACACTCACTATGTCGCCTTCACTGAGAATTACCTTTTTGGAAGGTATCCCGTGAACGACAACACAGTTAGGTGAAATACAGCTTGCTGCAGGAAACCCGTTATAATTCTTGAACGAGGGAGTCGCATTATGCTTTGTGATGATTTTCTCTATCGCACAATTAAGCTCTAAAGTAGTCATCCCGGGCTTTATTATTTCGCCTGCAAATGCGAGAGCCTCGGCAACAATTTTTCCTGCATCCCTTATTTTTTGAATTTCGTTTGATGATTTTAAAATAATCATTAACCTTTAACTCCCAACGCTTCCAGAACTGCCTGCGTAGTTTCT
>JAZNLD010000004.1:0-7098 GCA_045578925.1 Clostridia bacterium | reverse complement strand
CAACGAGAACAGAATTAAAGAGAAACTTGGGTGGATGAGTCCAGTACAATATCGTCTCAACACTCTGGCTGCATAAAAATAGCGTAGCAGCCATTAAAACTACTACGCTATAAAAAGTCTAACTTTTTGGGGTCACATCAGAAGCACACATCTCTTTTTTGATTTAACAAGTCCCAAGCTCTTCTTCAATTTTAAGCAAACGATTATATTTACATACTCTGTCTGTTCGCGAAGGCGCGCCTGTCTTAATCTGACCCGCATTGACTGCAACGGCAATATCGGCGATTGTTGTATCCTCTGTTTCGCCGCTTCTGTGAGAAATAATTGTATTAAAACCATTTCTTTTTGCAAGCTCAATCGCATCAAGCGATTCTGTCAGTGTGCCTATCTGATTTACCTTTACTAAAATTGCATTACCTGCTTTTTCACTAATGCCCTTCTGAAGCCTCTTTGTATTAGTCACGAAAAGGTCGTCGCCCACGAGCTGAACTTTCCCGCCAAGCTTTTGAGTAACGCATTTCCAACCATCCCAATCTTCCTCGGAAAGCGGGTCTTCAATTGAGCAAATCGGGTATTTACTACACCAATCTTCCCAGAGGGAAATGATTTCATCGCGCGTGAGAAACGCCCCCTGCTTCCACAGATAGTAGTTGCCCTCCTCACCCTCTTTTTTCGCAGATTCATACATTTCTGTTGAAGCGCAGTCAAGTGCAATCTGAAAATCGTCGCCAAGCTTAAATCCTGCTTTTTCAATTGCTGAACAAATGGCCTTTAATGCTTCTTCGTCATTTTTGAAATCGGGTGCAAAACCACCCTCGTCACCTACTGCGGTAGAGTAGCCTTTCTCCTTTAAAACGGATGCAAGCGTGTGGAAAACCTCAACACTCTGCCGAAGTCCCTCGCTATAGCACTTCGCCCCGACGGGCATAATCATAAACTCCTGACAACAGATTGAATTTGATGCGTGTCTGCCGCCGTTTATGATATTCATCATAGGAACAGGCAAGCGATAAGCGTTAGTTCCACCGATGTAGCGGTAAAGGCTTAAACCAAGTGAATTTGCCGCAGCTTTGCAGACGGCAAGCGAAACGCTGAGAATTGCATTTGCACCGAGCTTTTCTTTGTTTTCTCCGCCGTCAAGGGCGCATAAAAGTGTATCAATTTTTCGCTGGTTGAAGGGGTTTGCTCCTTTGAGAGCTTCGTTAATGGTGGTGTTTACATTGTGTACAGCTTTCAGCACACCCTTACCACCGTAACGCGATTTGTCTTTGTCGCGAAGCTCGTACGCCTCAAAAGCTCCCGTTGATGCACCGCTTGGCACTGCCGCGGAAGCGAATGTGCCATCATCAAGAAAAACCTCAGTTTCAATGGTGGGGTTTCCGCGTGAATCAAGAATTTCCCTCGCGTGAATAAAAGCAATCTGCGGATAAAAATGCATAAAAACACTCCTTGTCAATTTATACTTTTAGTATGTCCTGACAAGGAGTATTATATTACGGATTAACTGAATTATAGGTGCGTCCGCTGACTGCACTGCCCTGACGGGTTTGTATAAGCTCACTTACTGTTACAAGCTGGAAATTGTTCATCAGAAGATGCTTAACAACACTCTCAACCGCATCAAGAGTAGGCTTGTGAATATCGTGCATCAATATGATGCCACCATCCTTGGTGCTTTTTCTTACGCTTTCAAGTGTCTTTGCCGCATTTCTTGTCTTCCAGTCAAGTGTATCAACAGACCACATGATAGCAGGCATAGCGATTGAGTTAAGTACAGTTTTGTTATATGCACCATACGGAGGTCTGTAAAGCTTGGGATAAACGCCCGTTGCATTATAAACTGCAGTATTTGTGGAGTTTATCTGATTTGCAATATTGGATGCAGAAGACTTTGAAAGGTCAACGTGGCTCCAGGTATGATTTCCGATTTCGCATCCTAACGAAACTGCGCGCTGCAGAACGGAAGCGTAGGAAGCAACACTTTTACCCTGTACAAAGAATGTTGCATGGACATTGTACTTTTCAAGGATGGAAAGTACATCGTTGGTATATTTGCCGGGGCCGTCGTCAAATGTTATTGCAACCATAGGACGAGTGGGATCAATCTTACCACCAGCACGATACCAACCAACATTTTCATATGCGGCAACCTGATTGTGAGGAACCTGTATAAATCTTCCATCAGATGAGAACATAAGCTGTGTAGAGCTGCTCTTGGTAAGAGACCAGCCTTTTGCGGTTTCTCTTGCAATGTGATCCTTGAAAACGGTGTGTTCAACGCCGTTTTGGTCGTACATTGTTACGGTAACATCGGACAAGTTGTAGTACCAACCGACCTTATGATGAGCCTCGGCAGCATCTTTGAAAACTTCAAGGGTTCTGCCATCGGTTGAATACATCTTAATTGTAACTTCTGCAAGTGTGTTGTACCAGCCTACATTTCTGTAAGCCTCGCGGTAATACTGAGGAACGGAAATAGTTCTTCCATCCATCGAGTACATTGTGATAAGGCGTGCGTCCTCCGGGGTATCAAACCAATAGACATTCCTGTAAGCTTCACGGTAGTACTGAGGGATTTCAATGGTTCTGCCATCTGACGAGTACATTGTTATAATGCGCGCATCTTCAGGGGATTCAAACCAACCGACATTTATCCACAAAGGAATGTCAGCAGATTCTACATTTATTGTACGCCCGTCAGAAGCAAACATTTTAACTTCATCGGCTTTTGCAAAGGGGATAAAGGCAATAAATAAAACTACCAATGTGAGCAAAAGACATAAAATTCTTCTGTTCATAATATCCACTCCTTTCAAAAATAGTGTAAAATTTTATACATTGAAACGGAAAAGTACAATATCTCCGTCCTGCATCACATATTCTTTACCTTCGCTGCGGACAAGTCCTTTTTCCTTTGCCGAACTGTGACTTCCGCATTCAATAAGGTCTTTGTAAGCAACTACTTCTGCGCGGATAAAACCCTTTTCAAAATCGGTGTGAATTTTACCTGCCGCCTGCGGAGCTTTTGTTCCACGGGTGATAGTCCACGCACGAACTTCAGGTGTGCCTGCTGTAAGGTAACTGATAAGACCTAAAAGTGCATAACTCTTCTTTACAAGACGGTCAAGACCTGACTCGGAAAGTCCCATCTCTTCAAGGAACATCTGCTTTTCTTCGCCTTCAAGAGAACTGATTTCCTCTTCAATCTGTGCAGAAATGGGAAGAACCTGTGCGTTTTCGCTTGCGGCAATTTCTTCAACCATTTTAACAAATTCATTGTTTTCAATACCTGCGGAAAAATCGCCCTCGGCAACATTTGCCGCGTAAAGAACGGGCTTCATCGTAAGGAGCGCAAGCTCTTTTACAATTTCAGCTTCATCGTCTGTGATTTCAACACTTCTTGCGCTCTTACCACTTTCAAGTGCTTCTTTAAAGCGCTTCCAAAGCTCAAGCTCGGCCGCATATTTTTTGTCACCTGATTTCATCATTTTCATCGTTCTGTCAATGCGCTTGTCAACACTTTCAAGGTCGGCAAACACAAGCTCAAGATTGATTGTTTCAATATCGCGCTTAGGGTCAACGCTTCCGTCAACGTGTACGATGTTTGCGTCTTCAAAACAACGCACAACGTGTACGATTGCATCAACCTCACGGATATGTGCAAGGAACTTGTTACCGAGACCTTCGCCGCGGCTCGCACCGCGTACAAGACCTGCAATATCAACAAATTCCACAATTGCGGGAGTTACCTTCTCGGGATTATACATATTTGCGAGCACGTCAAGTCTTTCATCGGGGACTGCAACAACGCCCACATTCGGTTCTATTGTACAGAACGGGTAATTAGCACTTTCAGCACCGGCTTTAGTGATAGCGTTGAAAAGTGTACTCTTACCGACGTTCGGAAGTCCGACTATACCAAGTTTCATATTTATTTACATCTCCTTAGTAAAAACAATTATACATTTTTATCATAACACGAAAATGTCATTTTATCAATAAAAATGTTCTGAATTGGCAAAAAATATGAAAACAGTAAAAATAAACCAACTGAATAAATGTGAAAGAAATCGTCTTGACACGAAATTTTCTTCTTCGCGGGAAACCTTTGTCGGTTTGAATTTTGATTAGAACGCGAAAAGGATGAAGTGGCATGCTTCTTTTTTGTTGTAAAAAAGCATGATTTATGGTATGCTATGTTTACAGAATGTTCATAAATCGGACATAATTCAAAAATAACCGTTTGGTATAATCTGTAACATAGAGAAACGAAAGGAGTTTTTGCTATGAAAAAAGTACAGACAATTCTCATCGCTGATGATGATGCAAATATTTGCGAACTTGTAAGGCTTTATCTTGAAAAAGAGGGGTTTGAAACCATCGTGTGCCTCGATGGCGAACGCGCACTTGAAATATGGCGTAATGGTGGAATCGACCTTTTGATACTTGATATTATGATGCCTAAAAAAGATGGTGTAACGGTATGCCGTGAAATCAGGAAAGAGAGTAAAACACCCATAATAATGCTTACTGCAAAGGGTGAAACCTTTGACAAGGTACTTTGCTTTGAGCTTGGCGCAGATGATTATGTGGTGAAACCATTTGAAAATAAGGAGCTTGTAGCGCGTGTCAAGGCCGTCCTTCGCAGAAGCAGTGGTGACACGAAGGAGGCACAGGAAAAAAATGTTGAATACGATAAAATGTGTGTGAATCTTACCAATTATGAACTTGTGCTTGACGGAAACAAAATAGATATTCCTCCGAAGGAACTTGAGCTTCTTTTCTATCTTGCATCGCATCCTAACCGCGTGTTCACGCGTGAACAATTACTTGAAGACGTGTGGGGATTTGACTACTTCGGCGATTCCAGAACAGTTGATGTTCATATAAAGCGTATCCGCGAAAAGATTGAGGGATTAAGCGATAAATGGCAACTTAAAACCGTGTGGAGCGTAGGATATAAATTTGAGGTGAACTAATTGAAAAAATCACTTTTTTCAAAGATATTTTTTACACAGATTTTAGTTAATCTGCTTGTTATTCTGCTAATCATACCGACACTGTTTTTCGCAATCGGCAAATACTTTGTAGGAACGCATCGTGAAACCATTTTGCAGGATGCTACAAGGGTGGCTCAAATGGGGCTTCAGATTGCAGAAATGGGCGGAGATGAGCGCGCATGGAGCTTTTTCCGCAGCGGTATTGAGTTTGTAAGCGGGCAGAGTAATGTCATCGTCACAAATGCTGACGGCGAGGTTGTTGCCGCACCGCAGAACATTGAGGGTGTGAATCTTTCAAAAATCAATAAAAACTTCATAAAAAGTGTTGAGGATGGGCGCTCAATGGTAGCTCTTTATCCAAAAGGAAACACCTTTTACGAACAGACCCTTGTCGCGATTGTTCCGATACAAAACAAGAATGCTGTGACGGGTGAGAAGTATTTTCTCGGTGCATCAATCGCCTTTAAACCGATGCCACAGATAAGGACTATCCAGAACAGAATTATTGATATTGTTCTTATGGTGCAGCTTTTGGGACTTATAGTTGCGTTTGTCGTGGCGTATATTCTTACACGGCAAATTGTGAAGCCGGTCAGAAAAATGCGCGACGCGGCGAAAAGCATAGCTGCAGGTAATTTCAGTGCACGAATCCCCGTAACTTCAAAGGATGAGATTGGTCAGCTTTCCGAAACCTTTAACTCAATGACAGAATCACTTTCGGAGCTTGAAGATATGCGTTCGTCATTTATCTCCGATGTTTCGCACGAGCTTCGCACACCGATGACGATTATAAGTGGTTTTGTAGAGGGAATTCTTGATGGGACAGTTCCCGAAGAAAGTCGGGAAAAATATCTTTCCACCGTTCTTGAAGAGGTTAAACGACTCAGCCGTCTTGTAAGCGAGCTCCTTGAAGCGTCGCGCCTTGAACAGGGAAAGGTAGAACTTAAGAAAGAAAGCGTTGATATAAACAGACTTCTTCTTGAAACTGTTTTTGCAAATGAGCAAAGGGTTGCTGAAAAGGAAATAAACCTTGATATGAAGCTTGATGATAATACACCGCATGCTTTTGCCGATAAGGACTCAATAAAAAGAGTTCTCATAAACCTTATTGATAATGCCATAAAGTTCACTCCAGATGGTGGAAATATATGGCTTGTTACATTGCTGAAAAACAAGAAAGTATATGTCAGTATAAAAAACAGCGGTGAGGGAATTGGGCACGAAGATATAAAGCATATATGGGAGCGCTTTTATAAGACTGACAAGAGCCGAAGCAATGATAAAAAGGGAACGGGGCTCGGACTTCATATTGTAAAAACAATAATCGCTCAACACGGCGGGGATATATGCGCCCAAAGTGAAGAAGGAAAGAGCACAACATTTATATTTGCCCTTGACGAAGCATAATAAATATTATAGAATTAAGAGCCGAGGAGAATTTTCTCCTCGGCTCTTAAGACGAGTTCGTAACCATCCTCGTCGCAAGGAAGTTACCTTGCAAATCAAAACTAAGGAGAGATAATCATGAAGAAAAAAACGCGTTTTCTGACGCAGAGTGCGCTTATAGCATCGCTTTATGTCGTACTCACAATGGTAAGTGCATCGCTCGGACTTGCAAGTGGTGTAATTCAGGTAAGAATATCGGAAGCACTCACGATTCTGCCGATATTTGAAGTGGCGGCAATCCCCGGTCTTTTTGTAGGATGTATCGCGGCAAATCTTATCACCGGTGCGGCATTGTGGGATGTTGTGTTTGGTTCAATCGCGACACTTATAGGCGCGGTCGGAACATATTATTTAAGGAAGAATCGCTATATTGCAACACTTCCCCCCATACTGTCAAACACTATTATAATTCCGTTTGTGCTTAAGTTGGTGTATGGTGTAAACGACGGTTATTCGTTCTTGTTCCTGAATGGCCTTCTTCCACCTGATGGCCCTTTCTTGCGAAAGTACCTTCTATCTCGTTTACGCGGACCTGAGCACAGGCACCGGACAATTCATTTTCGGGGATACTATCCACAGGCACAGATGTCATGAGGCCATAACGGATACCGAAGCCGGTAATAACCATTATTACAATGGCAAGGATAAGAAG
>JAZNLD010000003.1:0-2229 GCA_045578925.1 Clostridia bacterium | reverse complement strand
TGTGTGCTGAAGCGCTCCATTTCCACGTTAAAATCGTGCCAGCCTTCTTTTTCTCCGCCGACCAAAATTTTAACCATTCCGGGATAGTTTACTGCCGCTTTTTCCGCTTCCGTTGCTACATCACCATCAGCCGTACACACAATTGCTTTCACCTTTGCCGCTTTGTATCTGTAATCAAAGTCGTGTTCTACAAGCTGATTGGTCGCAGGGATTGCGATAGCACCGATTTTATGCAGTGCCAGCATGGAGAACCAGAACTGATAATGTCTTTTTAAAACGAGCATTACGGTATCGCCTTTTTTGATGCCGAGTGATTCAAAGTAGTTCGCCGTTTTTGCCGAATACTTTTTCATGTCGCTAAATGTAAAGCGGCGGTCGCTCTTATCGTTTGCAACCCACATCATCGCGAGTTTGTCGGGATTCTTTTCGGCAATCGCATCCACGCAGTCAAATGCGAAATTAAATGTATCTGCATTTTTGAATTTGATACCGCTAAATACGCCATTTTCATCGTAGGAGGATTCAATAAATTTATCTGCAACAGTTTGGGATTTTTCTTTCTTTTTTGCCATCTTTTCCGCAATCATCGGTGCCTCGGGATATTCTTCGCTTACGCTTCCTTCCTGCGGATTGAGTACTACTGCATGAAATTCGCATCAACCTTCCGAAACTGCAATCATGCCGTGCGGGATGAGGCTGTTATAGAAAATCGAGTCACCTTCATGAAGGACATCCACGTGATTTCCAACCTGCACTTTGAGTGAACCTTTTACGATGACATCAAATTCCTGCCCATTGTGCGAATTCAGTTGCATCGGCACATTCTGCTCTTCTTTGAGATACGGGAATTTAACAAGGAATGGTTCTGCTAATTTTCCTTTGAATTTAGGCGCAAGATTGTCATATTCTACGCCGTGCTTCTTTAAAATTTTAAGGCCTTCCCCTTTTCTTGTGATGGCAAAAGAGGTTAAAGTTGAGCTTGTTCCTTCTAAAATGTCAACAACTTCAACGCCACAAGCTTTTGCACATTTGTAGATGAAGGTGAAGCTGAAATCTGTTTCGCCTTCTTCCAAAACCTTGTAATCCTGTGCCGACACACCGCAAAGCTTTGCAAGCTCCTCCTGTGTGTAGCCGTTCGCTTCGCGCAGGTCTCTGATTCTGCCTGCGACTTCTTTCAAACTGTAATCCATTGTTTTGTCTCCTTTCCTGTTTTGACAAATTTGATATTGGTTACAAATTTGAATAAAACAAAAAACCCGTCTCAAAAAAACTTTTGAGACGAGTTCTAATAACCCGCGGTACCACTCAAATTACGGAAAAATTCCGTCACTCACCGAGCTCTAACAAGCCCTTTGCCTTTACGCAGCATTACGGAAGGAGTCTACTCGGCATTTGCCTTTCGGTCCTTCGACTCAGAGGTGATAAGTCATTGGAAAGCTCGACCATTGCCTCGCACCAAACGGCAACTCTCTCCAGGCTTTGCAATCCGACCGTCCTCGTCACAGTCGTTTTTGTGATATTCAAATTTGTATATATTATACGCCAATAAAAATAAATTGTCAAGTATTTTTTAAAATTTTTTTAAATCAAAGATATTTATAATTGTCTTTTTCTTCTTTGCCGCGTAATCGTATGCGACTTTTGTTCCACTTTTCGGCTGATAGTCAACTAAATCCCGCCTGCTGTTTTTTCTTCTCGGCGGTGTATAGTTTTCATTATAGTAAACCACGCAGTAATCTGACTTATTGATCATCTCTTGGTTGCATTCCACATAAGATGCCTTTCCTGCGTCGCGCATTTTTTCAAGAAAATACGTTTTCTCATAGTATTCCAAAAAATATTTTTCATAGCTATCACTTATATCAGGAAAAGCAGCACGCACATAAACCCTTTTGATATGGGCATACTTTTTCTTTAAGTCTGCTACGATTTTAAGACACAAACTGTCAAATTCACTCTTGCTGCCGAAATAAAAGGTATTGACCTCTTTTTCGGTGATTAAAACTTCAATCTCTTTTGTAAGTCGTTCTATCAGTTCAGGTGTTTTATCTATTTTTCTATGCCCGAAAAAACAACACGCTTTATCTTTGTTCATAGCCCGTTACCCCAAATTCATTATAAAAGTAATATTATAAAATATTATACCACAAGTATGTGGAAAAAATAAAGAAAAATATTACTTATTTGTAGAATTATTAAAAATTATATTCATACATCAAGTTACAATGG
>JAZNLD010000002.1:0-4852 GCA_045578925.1 Clostridia bacterium | reverse complement strand
TCAAGATTATGCTCGATTACAAGCACGGTATTGCCTTCCTCTACAAAGCGGTTAAGAACATCTATCAGACGATGTACATCGGCACTGTGAAGTCCCGTCGTAGGCTCGTCAAGAATATATATAGTCTTGCCTGTAGATCGTTTTGAAAGCTCGGTCGCAAGTTTTACGCGCTGTGCCTCACCACCCGAAAGAGTGGTTGAAGACTGACCGAGTTTTATATATCCGAGACCTACGTCCTTTATTGTTTGAAGCTTGTTTTTGATTTTGGGAATTGCATCAAAAAATTCGGTTGCTTCGTCAATTGTCATATCAAGGATTTCGTAAATATTTTTGCCCTTGTAATGAACATCAAGCGTTTCACGGTTATATCGTTTACCCTTACATACCTCGCAGGGCACATAAACATCGGGTAAAAAGTGCATCTCTATCTTGATTATACCATCACCGCTGCAGGCTTCGCATCTGCCGCCACGGACATTGAAGCTGAAGCGGCCCTGATTATAACCGCGCGCCTTTGCCTCGGGAGTTTGCGAGAAAAGTTCGCGTATATCATTGAACACACCTGTGTAGGTCGCAGGGTTCGAACGCGGAGTTCTGCCGATAGGTGACTGATCAATATCAATAACCTTGTCAAGATTATCAATTCCCTCAATGCCTTTATGCTTTCCGGGGATTGCTTTACTGTGATTCAACTTATACGCAAGGTGTTTGTACACAACCTCGTTAACGAGCGAGCTTTTACCGCTACCTGACACACCCGTCACACAGACAAATTTGCCAAGCGGAATATCTACATTAACATCCTTGAGGTTGTTTTCCGCCGCCTTAATGACAGATATTTTTTTACCATTACCCTCTCGTCGAACCTTGGGGACTTCTATCTTTTTTCGTCCGCTTAAATAATCACCCGTAAGAGAGTTCTTGTTATTCATAATATCTTCTACCGTACCTTGAGCGATGATTTCACCGCCGTGAATACCTGCACCGCGTCCGACATCAACGATATGGTCGGCGGCAAACATTGTATCCTCATCGTGTTCTACGACGATAAGTGTGTTTCCTAAATCACGTAAATCTTTAAGCGCACCGATAAGTTTATTGTTATCACGCTGATGAAGACCGATACTTGGCTCGTCCAGGATATAAAGCACTCCCACAAGGCCTGAACCGATCTGTGTTGCAAGTCTGATTCGCTGAGCCTCGCCACCTGAGAGTGTACCTGCGCTTCTTGACATTGTAAGGTAGTCAAGTCCGACATTATTCAAAAAGCCTATTCGTGCGTTTATCTCTTTTAATATTTCTTCGGCAATCATTGTTTCCTGTTTGCCGAGCTTGAGCTCCGAGAAAAATTTCTTCGCGCGATTAACTGAAAGGTTACATACTTCGTCAATATTTTTCCCGCCTACAGTTACGGCAAGACTTTCGGGGCGAAGTCGCTTTCCCTTACATTCGCTACACGGAATTTCGCGCATAAGTCCTTCAATTTCCCATTTTGACCATTCGCTGTCCGTTTCATCATAGCGTCTTTGAAGGTTATTTACAATACCCTCAAATGTCGTTTTATATCGTGAAAGACCGCGTTTTCCCATATGCTCAATTTCAATTTCCTCACTACCCGTTCCGTAAAGGATTTTGTCAATGGCTTCCTGCGGAAGCTCTTTCACGGGCACAGAAAGGCTGAAATTATATTTTTTCGCTAGTGCGCGGAAGGTTGCGTTTGCCATACTGCCATCTTTTTCAGGAGCGCGCCAGCCACTGACAGAAAATGCACCTTCAAGGACCGAAAGCTCATCGCTGATAAGCACAAGTGACGGGTCAACTCGTTTCAAAAGTCCGATACCGCTACACTTGGGACATGCACCCATAGGATTGTTGAAGGAGAACATTCGCGGAGAAAGTTCCTCCATACTGATACCGCAATCGTCACACGCATAGTTACGGCTGAAAGCAAGCTCTTCTTCGCCGTTTAAAACGATAAGCGTTCCGCCCGACTGATGCAGTGCAATTTCAATTGAATCGGCAAGTCGCGTACGTACATCTTCGCGCACGACAAGACGGTCAACAACAATTTCAATGTTGTGCTTTTTCTGTTTTTCAAGTTCGATTTCTTCGGATAAATCGTATATAATTCCATCTACGCGCACGCGTACATATCCGCTTTTTCTTGCGTTTTCAAACACCTTCTGATGCTCGCCCTTTTTTCTGCGGATTACGGGAGCGAGAATCTGCACACGGCTTCCCTCGGGAAGAGAAAGCACGCTGTCAACTATCTGGTCAAGTGATTGCTGTGAGATAACTTTTCCGCATACGGGACAGTGAGGTATTCCTACGCGCGCGTATAAAAGGCGCAGATAGTCATAAATTTCAGTTACTGTTCCGACCGTTGAACGCGGGTTTTTGTTGGTGGTTTTCTGGTCAATACTGATTGCAGGGGACAGCCCCTCGATATAATCAACTTCGGGTTTTTCCATCTGACCTAAAAACATTCGTGCGTATGAGGAAAGAGATTCCACATACCTTCTCTGTCCCTCGGCATAAATGGTGTCAAAAGCAAGTGATGTTTTACCGCTGCCCGACACACCCGTAAATACGATAAATTTATCACGCGGGATTGTAAGGTTTATATTTTTAAGGTTATTCTCACGAGCACCCTGAATTACAATTTCTTCTTTTCGCATTACATCACTTCCTTTTTCAATCTCTTGATGCGGTCACGGATTCTTGCCGCATCTTCAAAGCGAAGCTCTTCGGCGGCAATTCTCATTTCGCTTTCAAGTTTTGTTATTACCTGTTGAATGTTCATTTCAGGAGCATCGTCTGCCTCTGTAGTAGCTGAGATTACATCTCCTACTGATTTGACGATTGTTCTGGGAGTTATGCCGTGCTCCTTGTTATATGCTTCCTGAATTTCTCGACGGCGGTTTGTTTCATCAATCGCGCGACGCATTGAATCGGTGATTCTGTCGGCGTACATTATAACCTGACCGCCTGCGTTTCGCGCAGTTCGCCCAATAGTCTGGATAAGTGAGGTTTCACTTCGGAGGAAGCCTTCCTTATCGGCATCAAGTATCGCGACAAGCGATACTTCCGGGATGTCAAGACCTTCACGCAGAAGATTGATTCCGACAAGCACATCAAACACGCCAAGTCTTAAATCGCGGACGATTTCAAGGCGTTCAAGAGTTTCAACATCCGAGTGCATATACTTTACCTTGACACCCATACTGCGAAGATAGTCCGTAAGATCTTCTGCCATTTTTTTTGTAAGAGTTGTTACCAGTACGCGCTCCTTTTTATCAGCACGGGCAAAGATTTCTGTCAAAAGGTCGTCAATCTGTCCCTCAATCGGACGGACCGAAACCTCAGGGTCAAGAAGCCCTGTCGGACGGATAAGCTGCTCGGCAGTACTTTGAGAATTATCATACTCATACTGAGCCGGAGTTGCGCTTACAAATATAACCTGATTTACCCTCTCTTCAAATTCAGCAAAATTAAGCGGTCTGTTATCAAACGCTGACGGCAGACGGAAGCCGTATTTCACAAGGCTTTCCTTACGACTGCGGTCACCTGCATACATGGCGCGCACCTGCGGAATTGTAACGTGACTTTCATCCACAACAAGCAGGAAATCATCGGGAAAATAGTCCATAAGGGTATAAGGCGCACTTCCCGGTTCGCGTCCGCTTATGTGACGCGAATAGTTTTCAATACCGCTGCAAAATCCGATTTCGCGCATCATTTCAATATCATAGTTCGTTCGCTCTTCAAGGCGCTGTGCCTCTAAAAGTCGGTCATTATCGCGAAGCTCCTTCAGCCTTTCTTCAAGTTCTGCCTTTATGGAAGCAATTGCCGCTTCGCGTTTTTCGGCGGTTGTAACATAGTGCGAAGCAGGATAAATTCCCACATGCTTTCTGACACCGAGTACCTCGCCCGTCAATGTATCAATTTCAGTTATGCGGTCAATTTCATCACCGAAAAATTCTACTCTCACGGCATTTTCAGCACTGCTTATCGGGAATATTTCAACAACATCCCCACGCACGCGGAATTTACCGCGAATGAAATTTATGTCGTTTCGTTCATACTGCATTTCAACAAGTTTGCGTATAACCTCATCCCTGTCTTTCTGCATTCCGGGGCGAAGGGAGAGCACGAGTGTTGAATAATCCTCAGGATCACCAAGACCGTAAATGCAACTGACAGATGCCACGACAATAACATCACGACGTTCAAAAAGCGCCATTGTCGCACTGTGGCGGAGTTTATCAATTTCATCGTTTACCTGTGCGTCTTTTTCAATATAGGTATCGCTGTGAGCAATATAAGCCTCGGGCTGATAATAGTCGTAATAGCTGACGAAATATTCCACTGCATTTTCAGGGAAAAACTCCTTGAATTCGTTATAAAGCTGTGCGGCAAGCGTTTTATTATGTGCAAGTACAAGCGTAGGCTTGTTAAGGCGCGCAATGGTATTTGCAACCGTAAAGGTCTTACCACTACCCGTTACACCGAGCAGAACCTGTCCGCGGTTTCCATATTCAATGCTTTTTACAAGACTTTCAATAGCCTGAGGCTGATCCCCCGTCGGTGCAAATTCTGATGCTAATTTGAAATTCATAAAGCCTCCCCCTTTCAAAATTGGTTATTATAATATTTTACACCAAATAAAAAAGATTTTCAACTGTAAATAACAAGAAAAGTATGCGCATTCTGTACGATTGTCAATGATGGGTGACACTTTTCTTAAAAATAAAAAGTTTCACTCCAAACTTTCTCTTGTCAAGGTGGAACTGCAGCGCAGTCTTACCTTGACAAAGCACATATAATATAATATTTCCAGGGCGTAAGCAAA
>JAZNLD010000001.1:0-3994 GCA_045578925.1 Clostridia bacterium | reverse complement strand
AAGATTTTCAAAAGCGAGATTATAACCGACCTTTTAAAAGTTCTTGGTTGTGGTGTTGAAATTCATACGAAGCATAATAAGGATATGAATGCATTTGATATCAACAATCTGCGTTGGGATAAAGTAATTATCTGTACCGATGCCGATGTTGACGGTTTCCAGATTCGCACACTTATTCTCACAATGCTTTATCGTCTTGTGCCTACTCTTATTGATGAGGGTAAGGTTTATATCGCAGAATCTCCCCTGTTTGAAATCACTTACAAGGATAAATCCTATTTTGCATACAACGAACGCGAAAAGGTAGAAATCCTTGCTAATCTTCCTGAAAAGGGTGTGAGTATTCAGCGCAGTAAAGGTCTTGGTGAAAACCAACCCGATATGATGTGGCAGACCACCATGAATCCCGAAACAAGAAGGCTTATAAAGGTTACAAGCGAAGATCCCGAAAAAATGGCGGCAACATTTGATTTGCTCCTTGGTGACAATCTTCAGGGCAGAAAAGAGTTTATTGCCGAAAACGGGAAGCTCTATATAGATATGACTGATGTAAGTTAAGGTGGCGGAAAAACAATACCTTTAAAATCAAAAAGAAATTCTCATTTATGGGAATTTCTTTTTTTGTTTTTGAGATACTATTTTTTAAAGGAGTGTATATCATTGACTCTGTTTTTTCGTACTATAATACTATACTTATGCGTTGTTACGGCGATACGTATTATGGGAAAAAGGCAACTTGGCGAGCTTCAGCCGTCCGAATTCGTGGTGGCACTTATGATTTCTGACCTTGCATCAATCCCTTTAGGTGAAAAAGGCGTAGGAATGATACGCGGTATTCTTCCTATATTCGCATTAGTGCTGATGGAGCTACTCTTTTCGGTTCTTGTTATGAAAAGTGAAACCATGCGAAAAATAATCACAGGCTCTCCCGTACAGATAATAAAGAACGGTAAAATTATAATGCGCGAAATTTCAAGAATGAGGATATGTATTGACGATATTATGGAACAACTGCGTCTTGCAGGATATAGCTCAATTTCGCAAATTGACAGCGCCATAATCGAAACAAACGGGCAACTTTCCATAATACCTGTTGAATCCGAGCGCCCCGTTGTATGTGGGGATTTAGGACTATCCCCACCACAGACACATGTTCCGCATACAATCATCTCGGACGGTGTTCTTCGCAAGGAAAATCTGCGCGGTGCGGGACTAAGTGAAAAATGGCTTCAGAAGAAGCTTTCAAAATATAACATAAAAAGTTATAAAGAGGTCAGCTTTTTAAGCGTGACCGACGACAACGAAATTGTTTTGCAAATTTCCGAAAAATAAGGAGTGTTTATATTGAAAGCTGTTATAGTTTCATCAGGCGAAGGTACTCGCCTGCGTCCTGTAAGTTGCTCTGTTCCTGTGTCTATGTTCCCCGTTATGGGGCGCAGTGTTGCAGAGCATACGATAAGACTTTTGCACAGGCATAAAATAAAAGATGTTACAATTTCTACCAACTACCTTGCTGAAGAAATCAAAAAACATCTGCGAATGGTAAGTTTTCCCGATATGAAAATTTCCGTAAAAAGTTCTTCTGATCTTGATGAATTTTTCAGAAGCGATGATACTATTGTTATAAATGATTGTGTTCTGACGGATATTGACCTGACCGCACTTATGAAGGAATTTTCCTCATACCCACTTGTTGTGACTAAAACTATTGAGGGAGAAAGTCCTTTCGGTCACATTACGCACGATGCGGATTTCCGTGTCACCGAATATAAAAGATGTGTTGATTTTGCATACTCTGTCGGTAGCTCGTTTACGGGGATTATGATTGTTCCGAAAGGAACATTAGCGCCTGATTGCAAAGATATTACCTCGCTTGCCGAAAGACTTTGCAAGGATACGCAGGTTTTTGTCAGTTCCCCTCCCGGTTATATAAAAAGCATTGTAGATTTTGAAAGTTACCACAAATGCTCGCGAGACTTTATGGACAAAAAAATTGCTCTCCCCTTCCCTTGCGACGAAAAAGCTCCCTCGGTATGGATTGACGAAGGTGCAACAGTAATGCAGGGTAGCGTAATTGTTCCGCCTATATATATAGGAAAAGATAGCTTTATATCAAAGGGAGCGCGGATCGAAGCCTATTCACAAATCGGAAGCAATGTCAGCGTAGATGCTTTTTCAGGAATAAAGCGAAGTATAGTTATGGACAACTGTACTATCGGCGAGGGTGCCTCGCTTCGCGGTGCTATCCTTGGAAGAAATGTAAATATAGGTTTTGAAAGTGCTTCTTATGAGGGAACCGTTATCGGATTCGGCACAAAAATCGGGCGACATTCAACTATTAAAAGCAATGTTCATATCTGGCCGGAAAAAAATATAGAGGACGAATGCAGTATTTCAGAAAATATAATATGGGAAAAAACCACCACCTGTAAAATGTTTCACGACGGTAGTGCAAGCGGTGTCATAAATCGCGAAATAACTCCCGAATTTGCCGCGACGCTCGGCAGAAGCGCCGTGAGAATTCTCGGGAAAAAAATAGCCGTCTCGGAAGACGGTTTCAAAGGTGGCGCTATGATAAAAAACGCTCTTATTTCCGGAATTCAATCGGGTGGCGGTACTGCATTCGATATGGGTGAAGAGCCTCTTCCGATAACGCGGAGTGCGGTGCGTTTTTATTCGCTTGACGGTGGTATTGCACTAAGTGGTCACAAAAAAGAAAGTGCGTTTTTTACAAGTCTTGATATTATGAATGCTTCAGGTGCTGATATTGAGGATTATGAGCTTGAAAATCTGTCACGTCTTGTAGAAAGCGGCGAGGCAAAGCGTGAAAATGCATCGGAGATAAAAGAAACGGAATACCTTTTTGAATACAAGCTTTACTATCTCAAGAGCCTTATAAACTCGACGTCGGGCAATCCGTTGCACGCAAAAGTCCTTATAAATTGCCACAGCACTTGGGCGCAGGAGCTATTACAAAGTGCGGCAAAAGACCTTTTGTGCGAGTTCGTATTCACGAAAAAAACCGGTGATGAATTTACGAAGATGCTGCGGGCAGGTGGGTTTGACTTTGGTGCTATAAGTGATTATAAATGTGAAAAGCTGTCGCTTGTAAAAAATTCAGGAGAGATAATATCCGAGTTTGATTATTATGCATTGGTTTCACTTATTCTTATGAAAAGTTTTTCACACGCACATATATTTACCCCTCATTGTGCTCCGAGCAGCATTGAAATAATGGCGGAAAAATATGGTGCAAAAGTTACAAGAACAAAAATAAGTCCTCCTTATCTTATGAATGAGCTTTCAAAAAACAGAGCAAAGCCATATATGTGGCAGTTTATTTATCAGTTTGACGCTGTGGGCGCGATTATTCTGCTTATTGATTTTCTGCATACAAACAACACTACCATTGAGGCACTTCAAAACGAAATACCTAAAACATTCACCGTGGCAAGTGAAGTTTCCTGCTCCCACGAGGAACAGGAAAAAGTAGTCAGGGCATTGTGCGAAAATCATAATGTTGAAAAAGAAGAAAATCTTGATGCGATAAAGGTCACTTTTGATAATGGATGGGGATTTGTTATACCCAAAAAATCTCAGTCTGTCATAAATGTAATAGGGCATTCTTTCACGGTAGAATCAGCTCGGGAAATTACAGATATATTCACAGATGAGATTTCAAAAGGCTAATAAAAAGGCAAGGGATTTCCCCTTGCTTCAGCGTGTCGATAGGTTTATCGACACGCTGGCAGACGAGGAAAAAGAAAGGTAAATCTGTTCAAGACAAGCTCGTCGGCGTACGGGGGTACGATAGAGATTGCCTTGGACAGAAGCAAGCAAAAATCCCTGAAAACCGTAGTTTTCAGGGATTTTATATTCGCTTGATTAATAAAAACTATTTTATTTTTGTCGGTTCGTTTAGGATCGCCAAACCCTACAAAATTTTCATATATTTAATTTTGCTTGCGTTTGACCGACTTTTTCGACAGTCTGA